>JAESUA010000363.1 GCA_016763255.1 Magnetovibrio sp.
AGCGGCGATGGAAATGCAAAAGCGCACCAAGTCGCACAATGCGTCGCAGCCTAATCACCCATTGGGCCTTAAAATCGGCCTCAATGCGGGTGAGCCAATTTCAGAAGATGATGACTTGTTCGGATCCACCGTGCAATTGGCCGCGCGCATCGTCGACAAAGCGGCCGAAGGCCAGGTGTTGGTTTCGAGTTCCGTGCATGGCTTAAGCCAGGGCAAAAAATTGAAATTCGAACGCTATGCCGATCTGGACATGAAGGGCTTTGATGAGCCGGTTACGGTCTATCTCGCGCTGTGGGATCCGGATGCGCCAAAGACGGTGAAGCCTGAGCCGGTTACGGCTAAACCTTTGACGCAGGGAGCTGCGCCTTTGACGCAGGGGGCTAAACCTTTGACTGAGGGGGCCGTGCCACTGCAACAGGTGATCGACAAGCCAGCCCCCACACCCCAGCCTGTGACGCAGCCTGTTGGTGATACGGCCACCAAGGTCGCGAACGTTGGTCATGTCGATGCCCCTCAAGCCAAGCCCACTCCTGTAACCAAACAGCAGCCCGCTAAACCCGAAATCACAACAGCGGTTAGCCCCCTAACGTCAACGACTGCCGCCGCGCCCATAGCGCCGCCGCCGGTTAAATCTGCCCCGGCCAAATCCGTCTTGAGCACTACGCCAGCTGTTAAAACGCCTAAGCCCCAGTCTACGCCTGGACCCAAGCCCAGCCCGGCCCCGGTTATGTCGAAGACCGGCCCACAAGCACCGAAAAACGACGATAAATAGAAATAACACGCATGCGATGCATTATTGGTTGTTTCTGGGCTAGAAACCGTGAGGCGGCTCGATTAGAATTCGGTGATCCCAAAGCCGTTAAATCGGCACAAAAAAAACGCCCTGCTTATATTCTCCATTTATTGCCGCGTAAGTTATTGCAACGCACAAATAAGGTCTGTGAAATAGGCCCCGGAGCCCACACACATGTCAAAAACCTACATGGTTGCCGTCGACGGAAACGAAGCTGTCGCATCTGTCGCGCATCGGATGAACGAAATCATTGCCATCTACCCCATCACCCCGTCGTCGGCGATGGGCGAGCTGTGTGATGCGTGGTCGGCGCAGGGGCGGCAAAATATTTGGGGCAATGTTCCACACGTGATGGAAATGCAATCCGAAGCGGGGGCCGCGGGCACCGTGCACGGTGGTTTGCAGGCCGGTGCTTTGACCACGACGTTCACATCGTCGCAGGGATTGCTGTTGATGATCCCCAACCTTTATAAGATTGCGGGCGAATTGCTGCCGTTCAGCATGCATGTTGCGGCGCGCACCATTGCGACGCATGCGCTGTCGATATTTGGCGATCATTCGGATGTGATGGCCTGTCGTCAGACCGGTATGGCGATGCTGTCCAGCGCGACGGTGCAAGAAGCCCAGGATTTTGCCTGCATCGTGCAGACCGCGACCTTTGCCTCGCGGGTACCGTTCATGCATTTTTTCGATGGTTTTCGCACCTCGCACGAGGTGTCGAAAATCACCTATCTTGAAGATGACGTGCTGAAAAAAATGCTGCCGGATGATTTGATCCAGGCGCACCGCGACCGCGGTATGAGCCCCGACAAGCCGGTGGTGCGCGGCACCTCCCAAAACCCCGATACGTTTTTCCAGATGCAAGAAGCCCGCAACCTCTACCACGATGCGGTGCCGGGTTTTTTGGAAGCGGCGTTTGGAAAATTTGCCAAGCTGACCGGGCGCAAATATGGCCTGTATGAATATCACGGTGCTAAGGATGCCGAACGCGTGGTCATCGTTATGGGATCGGCTGGTGAAACCTGTCGTGAAACCGCCGACGTGCTGAATTCTGGCAACGAAAAAGTCGGTGTCTTGCAGGTGCGCATGTTCCGTCCGTTCAGTTGGCAACGCTTTTGCGATGCTTTGCCATCTTCGGTTAAATCCGTCGCGGTTTTGGATCGCACCAAAGAAAGTGGGGCCCTGGGGGAACCGTTGTACCTGGACGTGGTGGCGACGCTGAACCGGGCCGGGCGCATGATCAAGGTCATCGGCGGGCGCTATGGTTTGTCGTCCAAGGATTTTACCGCGTCGATGGCTAAGGCGGTGTTTGACGAAATGAGTGAGGATGCGCCCAAGCCGATCTTCACCATCGGCATCATCGGCGATGTTTCCGGCTTGTCGCTGGATTGGGATGAGTGCGGCAATTGTTATGAGCCCGGCACCATGCACCGGGCGATGTTTTATGGCCTCGGGTCCGACGGCACGGTGGGCGCCAATAAGAACGCCATCAAAATCATCGCCGACCATACCGACAATTATGTGCAGGGCTATTTTGTCTATGATTCCAAAAAAGCAGGTGCGGTGACCATCTCGCACCTGCGCTTTTCAAGCGATCCGATCCGCTCGGCATATTTGATTCATGAAGCCGAATTTTTGGCCTGCCACCAATTTCATTTCCTCGACAGCCTGGATGTTTTGAATAACGCCACCCTTGGCGGCACGTTTTTGCTCAACGCGCCGTACGGTAAAGACGACGTTTGGAACAACTTGCCGCGTTCGGTGCAGCAACAAATTGTCGATAAAGACCTGAAATTTTACGTTATCGATGCTCGCAAAATCGCCGCAGACGCAGGCATGGGCAAACGTATCAACACCGTGATGATGGTGTGTTTTTTCGCCCTTTCGGATTTCCTCGATCATGATGATTCGATCCGCCACATCAAGGATGCGATTGAAAAAAGCTATGGTTCCAAGGGTCGTCAGGTGGTGGAGATGAACAACGCGGTGGTGGATTCCACCCTTGCCCATCTTGAACAGGTTGATGTGCCGTCTGAAATTACATCCAATATCAACGTGCCACCGATTGTATCGCCCGCGGCCCCGGATTTTGTGCAAAACGTCACCGCCAAGATGTTGGCGGGCAAGGGCGACTTTTTGCCGGTCAGTGCGTTCCCCGCGGATGGCACCTGGCCGACCGATACAGCGCAGTGGGAAAAACGCAATTTGGCCTCTGAAATCCCGGTGTGGATCGAAGAATTGTGCATCCAGTGCAACAAGTGCGCCTTGGTGTGCCCGCATTCGGCCATTCGGGTGAAGGCCTATGATCAAAGCGCCTTGGATGGTGCGCCGGCAAGTTTTAAATCGATGAAATACAAGGGCCGTGAATTTGGCGAAACGGCCACCTATTCGGTACAGGTGGCGGCCGAAGATTGCACCGGTTGCAAGCTGTGCGTGATGGTGTGTCCGGGCAAAGACAAGCAAAACCCCGACCGCTTGTCGTTGGAAATGCAGCCGCAACCGGCCCTTCGTATGCAAGAACGTGAAAATTTTAAGTTCTTTCTCGACATCCCAGAAGCCGACCGCACCTTGCTGCGCCCCAATGTGAAGATGAGCCAGTTTGCCGAACCATTGTTTGAGTTTTCCGGGGCCTGTTCGGGCTGTGGTGAAACGCCCTATATCATGCTTTTGACCCAGCTCTATGGCGACCGTATGGTGATCGCCAATGCCACTGGGTGTTCATCGATTTACGGCGGCAATTTACCGACCACGCCGTATGCCTGTAATGGCGAAGGCCGTGGCCCGGCATGGGCCAATTCGTTGTTTGAAGACAATGCCGAATTTGGCCTGGGCATCCGACTGGGGCTGAATAAACACCACGATAACGCCCGCGACATGCTGGAAAGCCTGCGTGCCGATCTGGGCGATGATGAATTGCTCGATGGTCTGTTGCATGCGGATCAATCAGATGATGCCGGGGTGATTGGCCAGCGGGCGCGGGTTGAGGCCTTGAAGGGCAAACTTGCCGGGTTGTCAGGGGCGGTGGTGGAGCGCCTGTGCATCGTTGTCGATCACTTGGTCAAAAAGACTTTGTGGATCCTTGGCGGTGATGGTTGGGCTTACGACATTGGCTTTGGCGGTGTCGACCACCTGTTGGCTTCGGGCATCAACATCAACATCTTGGTGCTGGACACCGAAGTGTATTCCAACACCGGTGGCCAGCAGTCCAAGGCCACGCCATTGGCCGCATCGGCTAAGTTCGCCAGCGCCGGAAAGGCCCTGCCGAAGAAAGACTTGGGCATGATCGCGATGACCTATGGTCATGCATATGTGGCGTCTGTCGCTTTGGGCGCAAAAGACGCGCAAACCGTCAAGGCGTTCCAAGAAGCCGAGCAGTTCGACGGCCCATCGCTGATCATCGCCAACTCACCGTGCATCGAACACGGATACGACATGGCGGACAATCTAGAACATCAGGCCCTGGCGGTGGAAAGTGGCTATTGGCCGCTGTATCGCTTTGATCCGCGTCTCGCCGATCAGGGCAAGGCCCCCTTGCAGTTGGACAGCAAACCGCCCAGCAGGCCGGTTAGCGATTTGTTGGATAAAGAAAACCGCTTCCGCCAAGTTCAGCGTAAAGACCCACAACGCTACGCCATGTTGGTCGGCAAGTTGGAAGATGAAATTCGCCATCGCCGCCAAATTTTAGAAGCCCTGGCGACGGTCAAGCCGCAGCCGCAGCCGCAGCCGCAAGAACAAGAAAAAGCCAACGCGGCGCAATAACCCATAGCAATAACGGCCTTGCGAAGTCCTTGTTTCGGGGCCGTTTTATGATCGTTCGTCATAGTTCAAAAATTAGATATTTTTAATATTTTATTTGGGGGCAACGTAGGTGCCCGTGGTCGAAAGCTTTAATTTAATCCTGGTCCGAAGGTTGCCGGTGCGATTGTTGACGTCGAGGAATTTTTCGTCGCCAACGCTTTGGGCAAAATCTGATTGAACGGTAAATGCATGGGCTTCATCGGTACTGCCCCTTTGGTAAAAGTCCACGGCATGGCCGTGCATCTCATGAACCAATTGCGCCGCCACGTCGTAATCATTGAAGAGGTCAGGCAGCAAAAGCAAGGTCGAGGAGACCATGATGATGAACTGGTTTTGGTTCACGCGTGGGATAAACGCTGCAAAGGCAAGCCCAGCATCTGAGGGGCAGACATTATCAATGATGATATAGCCGTGGTTTTGTTTCATGGTCTCAGAAATTGCATCAAAGGTCTTGGGAGCATACTTTTTGATGATGTGCAGTGCGTTTGCGATACGCTTGATATAGAGCACATTGTTGTTTGCCCCAGTCTTGATCGGGACGGAATAAAACGGGCTTCCCACAATGATGATGTTGTGGCGTCGGACCACCGCAAAATCGGTGTCGGGCAACTGGGCATGCTTGTTGATGTTCGCCTGCTTACAGCCATTGAGGAAATCGATGCCATAAGATTTTATGGTCATGGTTTCCAGGTACAGATTACGGGCAAACGTTTTGTTGATAAACACCCGTTCTCCATCTTGAACTTTTGACAGGGCAGCATTGAGAGTGGCGAGCTTATCTGCGGCCCCTGTGGGGGGACTGAACAAAACCAGCGCCAATGGCAATATGATGGTGCCAATGGCGGCTTTAAACCGCAACCTTTTGATGGACATGGTCAATCAGGTCTCCCATCAAAGTGCATATAAATAAGGTCCTGAACATATGGGGTGTCTTGCTGGAGAGCGTCAACCAATAAGCGTAATGGTGCTTTTTTGTAGGACAATATGCCGTTCCGAGTTGTATATTGATGTAATTCTAAAAAATTATACGTAGTGGTGAGTTTTGTATTCTTCGACCTCGTTTTTTGTATGACGATGGTGTAACGTTCCTGCGGGGAAGTTCAATCGGCTGCGCAAATGGCAGCCTGGAAGGCTGTGGGAATGGGGCAGGCAAGTAGATCGCTCGATGATTTTGAATTAAGGACGGGCATCACACGAGACGACATCCGTAGGTTGGGAAAGGTGCATTTATTTGCCGGATTAATTCCCGATGATTTACGCAAGTTGCTGTCCACAAGTTCTATCCGACGTTATCCCGATAACACCACCTTGTTTATGGAAGGTGAAACTGCGGATCGTTTTTACGTCGTCATGGATGGCTGGGTGAAGTTATTTCGGCTGAGCGAAAATGGCCAAGAAGTTGTGATTTCCGTTTCCTCACCGGGGGAAAGCTTCGCTGAGGCGGCGATCTTTGACAGCCATATTTTTCCCGTTAGCGCCAGTGCTATTACCGATGTGCGGCTGCTTGTTGTGGGGGCGGAAAGCTTGCTGCGTCAAATCAGCGAAAGCAATCAGTTGGCGTTCAATATGTTGGCCTCCATGTCCAAGCAAATGCGCAGCAACGTCACAAAATTGCATCAAATGTGTTCGATGTCGTCGACTGAACGCTTGGCTGATTTCCTGATTGGGTTGACGACCACCACCAACGGCTCCGCTACGATTACGTTGCCGTTGGATAAGTCTTTGATTGCAGCGCGTTTGGGCATGCAGCCGGAAACGTTTTCGCGGGCCTTGGCCAGGTTGAAAAATGTTGGAGTCAAAAGCGCCGGGCACGATGTGGTGATCGAAGACATGGATGCCTTGCGTGCCTTGGTCAGCAACACCCAGCTCAGTTGATGGGATTACGGCTTAATCAATTGGCAGCTTAATACCACGTCGTGCGGCCATATTTTGGGCCATGGCCTGTTGGTCGTCGGCACCTAGGCGACGCCGGGCCAATTCTAAAACGACGGCATTTTCCCAATTCATATGGCTCATATGCGAGGACGCCAGAACTTCGGCAGCGGTGCGAAAAGCGGATGGCTCGCTCAGCGGTTGGCCCGCGGCTATTTCTTTCAATCCAATGGTCACTTCGTTCACCAGTTCGCGGTCGCGCTGATGTTCAGAACCCAGCAAGCGAATGATATCTTCAATTTTATCCTGGGGCTCGGCTCTTTTCAGCAGAAGCGGAAACAGGTCCTTTTCTTCATCCTCGATATGCAGCGGCAAATCATGTTTCAGACAGGACAGGATGACTTGGGCCGGCTGGGGCCCGATGACCGTGGAGGCACTGCGCACCGCAAGTTCTTGCAGGGCATTGCATAAATCTCTTTGCCGACAGTGATCGGCAAATATGTATTCGATGGGCTCGAGCAGAACATTGTCGGGAATGTGCTCCATCAGCACGCCGAGGATATCCAGTGGCTTTTTATTGTCTTGAGTCTGCATGCACGTCTCCTCTGCTCTGCCCACTCCTGCCCCGGAAGTTAACATCGATTTGATGTCTAATAGTGAAGGTGCACTTATGTGCTTGCATTGACGCCCGTCAAATATGCCCGCAAACCGAGCATATATTTATGTTTTGATTTTTAGCGTCCGATGGGTTTGGGTTTCGCGCCGTGTTTTTGGGCCAGCAAGCATAGAACATCGTGAGCAATCGTGGCGGCGGCGATGGCGGTGATTTCGGATACATCGTATGCCGGTGCGACTTCGACCACATCGCTGCCAACAAAGTTAAGAGCGCCGAGGCCGCGTATAATTTCAAGGGCCTGTGCCGAAGTCAAACCGCCCGCAACCGGCGTTCCTGTGCCCGGGGCATAGGCTGGATCAAGGCAGTCTATGTCGAAGGTCATATAAACATTGGCGTCACCAACACGTTTTTTGATCTCTTCGATGGTTGCATCTGCTCCGTTGCGATGCACCCATGGTGCGGTGAGGATGTCGAAACCGTGGTCAGTGTCATTGTACGTGCGGATGCCAACCTGGATCGAATGTTCAACATCCAGCAAACCTTCGTTCTTGGCGCGCAAAAACATCGAGCCATGATCAAAACGCTTGGCGTCATCTTCCCAGGTGTCGGGGTGGGCATCAAAATGAAGCAAGGCCACAGGGCCGTGTTTGGCCGCCACGGCGCGTAAAATCGGATAGGTGATGAAGTGATCGCCGCCCAGGGTCATTGGATAGACCCCGGCATCGACGATGCGCGCGATGTGATTTTGGATCGTTTCGATCACCTGATCGGGATAGTGCGCATCGACAAAACAATCGCCGCAATCAATAACAGCCAAATGGTCGAACGGATCGAAGCCGAAGGGAAATGCCGCCAGTTCTGCCAACTGCACCGAGGCTTGGCGCATCGCGCGTGGCCCCAGGCGCGCCCCGGATCGATAGGTGGTGGCGCAATCGTAAGGAATGCCGCTGACCGCCACATCTACGCCGGTCAAATCATCGGTATACTTGCGTCGTAAAAAGCTCAGCGCGCCGGCGTGGGTCAATTCCGGCCAGCGTCCATAGAGGTCGTTCTTGCGAAATGCCTGATCGCCCAAGGTTTTGTCTGCGCTGCTGTCGTCCGACATCTGTGGTTCCCTTTTTGTCAGCGTATCACTGAGTATAGGGCAAATGGGGCGACGTTAAAGGCCACCCATGCGCAGGTATTTGATCTCGGTGTATTCTTCGATGCCCTGACGCCCGCCTTCACGCCCGATGCCGGATTCTTTGATGCCGCCAAAGGGCGCGACTTCGGTGGAAAAGGTGCTCTGATTGATGCCGATGTTGCCATAGTCCAAGGCTTCGGCCACGCGCCACACCCGTGCGATGTCGCGGCTGTAAAAATAGGCCGCCAGACCATAAGGTGTATCGTTGGCCAGATGCACGGCTTCGGCTTCATCATCGAAGCGATATAGCGTTGCGATGGGACCAAAGATCTCTTCTTTGGCGATGCGCATGTCCGGGGTGACATCGGTGAGAACCGTGGGCTGAAAAAAGTGGCCGCCCAAGGTGTGCGCCGCACCACCGCATAGGGCGTTGGCCCCGTGTGCCAGGGCGTCATCGACCAAGCTTTGAGCTTTTTCGAAACCTTCATGATTGATCAGCGGGCCTATGGTGACGCCGTCATCCAGGCCATTGCCGACTTTAAAGCTGGCGGCGGCTTCGACCAGTTTGGTGGCGAAGGCATCATGGATGCTGCTTTGCACCAAAAAACGATTGGCACAGACGCAGGTTTGCCCGGCATTGCGAAACTTTGCGGTTAGCGCGCCCTGGACGGCGGCATCAAGGTCGGCGTCGTCAAAGATGATAAACGGGGCATTTCCGCCCAATTCCATCGAAACCTTGGTGACGGTTTGCGACAGCTGGCGCATGAGCATTTTGCCCACCGGGGTGGATCCGGTGAACGACAGTTTGCGCACGTCTGGATTGATGCACATTTCCAGCCCCACCTCGGCGCCATGGGCGGCGGTAATGACATTAAAGACACCTGCGGGGATGCCGGCTTTGTAAGCCAAGGCGGCCAGGGCCAGGGCCGTTAAGGGGGCATCTTCAGATGGTTTCAAGATCACCGGACAGCCTGCTGCCAAGGCCGGGGCGCATTTACGGGTCACGGTGGCCAACGGAAAATTCCACGGTGTGATGGCGGCGGATACGCCGATGGAG
>JAESUA010000364.1 GCA_016763255.1 Magnetovibrio sp.
ACTCATGTTGATGGCGGCGCTGTATGTGGAATTGAACCCCAAAAGGGCCTCCGTAACGGAGGCCCTTTTGGGGTTTGGGAGGGTAACTCATCATATAATTAAATATACATATCGATTGTGGTTACAATTTGATGAACTCGGAAATCTTTGTGAATAATCAAAAGCGTGGATTGAGTGAGCTCTCACCATGATCATCGTGTTTTTTTCCCAAGGACCTCACCTCACCGCACCTCACCTTCATGCAGGTGTATTCATCGCTTTCTAAGTGACCCCTGCACTCATGGAGTGAGTATCTCGGGCAATGGGCGAAGTTCAATAAAGAGGCTTGCACCAAGGCCTAAGAATGGGGTTCAATATTGACCAAGCTCAATGTCTAAAAAAATGAGCAGTTGCGGGAGGATATGAAATTTCGGAACAGAGGCCGGGGTTTCATAAAATATTGAGATACACAGGCGCTCACCATTGGGCTGCTTTGGTGTTTGCTGTTCCCTTTCCGTGGCCGAAATTCAATTCACAAGCTTGGTGCGTGTTTCATGCGTTTTGGGCTGTGTCCAATTTAGGGAGGTGCTAATGGAAAAAGCTTTGCTTCTTGATGCCGGAAAATGTACCGGCTGCGAACAGTGCGAGATTGCCTGTTCGATGATCAAAGAAGGGGTGTCCAACCCCGCGAAGTCTCGTATTAAGGT
Source organism: Magnetovibrio sp. (assembly GCA_016763255.1). Taxonomy (GTDB): domain Bacteria; phylum Pseudomonadota; class Alphaproteobacteria; order Rhodospirillales; family Magnetovibrionaceae; genus Magnetovibrio. The sequence continues at coordinate 687 of JAESUA010000364.1, forward strand.
TTTTAATTTTCACGATGAAGGCCGTTTTGTGCCGTACACGTGCACCCAGTGTGACGATGCCTGGTGCCAGCAAGCGTGCCCTGTGGATGCCATTTCCTTAGCCCCGACCGGTGCCAAGGTTGTGTCCGACGCACTGTGCGTGGGCTGCAAGGTGTGCACCATCGCATGCCCGTTCGGCACCATTAATTACAACCCATCCAGCGGCAAGGTCATCAAATGCGATCTGTGCGGTGGCGACCCGGCCTGTGCGAAAGCCTGTCCGACCGGTGCCATCACCTGGGTTGATGCATCCGCGACCGGTTATGAAAAAATGAAATCCTGGGCCCAGGCGACCGACGCCGGCCAACAGGCCAACGCTTAAACGGAGGGTACGCATATGTCATGGGCTAAACGAATTCTCCGCGTGAACCTCACCGCAGGCACGTGTAAAGAAGAGCCACTCAATATGGAGTGGGCCAATCAGTATCTAGGTCAGCGTGGTCTGGCGACCAAGTATTTGACCGAAGAAATCGACCCCAAGGTCGATCCGCTGTCACCCGACAACAAAATGATCATCGCCACCGGTCCGCTGACCGGCACCGCGGCTTCAACCAGTGCACGCTGGTCGGTGATCACCAAGGGTGCTTTGACCGGTGCGATCGCGTGTTCAAATTCCGGTGGCTTTTTCGGCGCTGAGCTGAAATTCGCCGGATGGGACATGATCATTTTTGAGGGCAAGTCACCCAAGCCAGTGTATCTGCTGGTGCAAGATGACGAAGCCAAGCTGATCGATGCTTCCAATTATTGGGGACGCTCGGTTTGGGAAACGGAAAAAGGCCTCAAGGCTGAACACCAAGACCCGCAGTTGCGTGTTGCCTCAATCGGTGTGGCCGGTGAAGTCGGCGTTAAATACGCCGGTGTGATCAACGATCTTCATCGCGCCGCCGGACGTTCCGGGGTGGGCACCGTGATGGGCTCCAAAAATCTTAAGGCCATTGCCGTGCGCGGTACCTTGGGCGTTGCGGTCAATGATCCCGAAGCCTTCTTGAAGGCGACCAATGAAGCCAAGGCCGTGTTGGCCGAAAACGGCGTGACCGGTGAAGGCCTGTCCGCATTGGGCACCCAGGTGTTGATGAACGTGATCAACGAATCCGGTGCGCTGCCAACCCGCAATCATCGTGACATTCAGTTTGAATCGGCGTCGGATATCTCCGGCGAAGCGATGCTGGAACCACGCCGGTCTGATGGCAAACCCAATCTGACGCGCAACGGTGCGTGCTTTGGTTGCACCATCGCCTGCGGGCGTATCTCGACCATCGATCCGACCCACTATACGGTCAAGGATCGCGAGCAGTACCAAATGGCGTCCGGCGGATTGGAATATGAAGCCGCCTGGGCGTTGGGTGCGGCCACCGGGATCAAAGACATCGATGCCCTGACATTCGCCAACTTCATCTGCAACGAACAAGGCTTTGATCCGATTTCGTTCGGTGCCACCGTCGGTGCGGCGATGGAATTGTTCGAGATGGGGGTCATCACCACCAAAGAAACCGATGGCCTGGATCTCACTTGGGGCAATGCCGAAGCGCTCACCACTTTGGCCGAATTGACCGGTCGGGGCGAAGGATTCGGTGCTGAAATCGGTTTGGGCTCCAAGCGTTTGACCGAAAAATACGGTCATCCCGAACTGTCCATGTCGGTCAAAGGCCAGGAATTCCCGGCCTATGATGCACGCGGCATCCAGGGTATGGGCTTGACCTACGCCACCTCTAACCGTGGGGCTTGTCATCTGCGCAGCTACACGGTGGCGTCCGAAATCCTCGGCATTCCGGAAAAAACCGATCCGTTGTCATCCGATGGCAAGGCGGGTTTGGTCATTGCCTTCCAAGATGCCACCGGGGCGGTGGACAGCGCCGGGTTGTGCGTGTTCACCACCTTTGCGTGGTCCATGGACAACATTGCGCCGCAAATCGACGCGGCGCTCGAAGGCGACTGGTCGGTTGAACGGCTGCTGGAAATCGGCGAACGCATCTGGAACTTGGAGCGCAAGTTCAACATGGATGCGGGCTTCACCGGCAAGGACGATACCTTGCCCAAGCGTCTGTTGAAAGATGCGGCCAAAACCGGACCCGCCAAAGGCAAGGTCAGCGAACTGGGTAAGATGCTGCCGGAGTACTATGCACTTCGCGGCTGGACACCAGATGGTGTGCCCACCAACGAAACCCTGGACCGTCTCGTTCTCTAGAGCGCGAGCCAAGTTCTACGTTCAGGCTTTTTTCATCGCGGCCCCGTCTGTCTGAGAGGACGGGCGGGGTCTCGATTTTTTTAAAGAGTGTTTTCGTGGGGCGTATTGGGAGGAAATTATGAAGTATGTCATTCTCGGTGCCGGTCCGGCTGGCGTTATTGCCGCCGAAAACCTGCGCAAGGCGGATCCTGAAGGACACGTCACTTTGGTTGGTGGCGAAGCCGAACCACCCTATTCACGCATGGCTATCCCTTACCTTTTGACCGGTAAAATTGATGCCCAAGGCACATACTTGCGCAAGACCGATGGCCATTATGAAAATCTTGGCATCGAATACATGCAAGGCATGGCGACCAAGGTTGACCCGGACAACGGAACCGTCACACTTGATGACGGTCATCAGCTTGGTTATGACAAATTACTGGTGGCCACCGGGGCAACACCGGTCACGCCGCCGGTATCGGGCCTGAACTTGGACGGTGTACACCATTGCTGGACCCTGCAAGATGCCGCCAACATTGCGGCGCGTGCCAAGTCCGGATCGAACGTGGTGTTGATGGGTGCCGGTTTCATCGGCTGTATTATTTTGGAAAGCTTGGTGAAACGCGGCGTCAACCTCACCGTGGTTGAAGCCGAAGACCGGGTGATCTCCAAGATGATGGACACCACCGGTGGCAACATGTTGCAACGCTGGGTCGAAAAGCAGGGTGTCACCTTTAAAATGTGCACCAAGATCACCGCCGTGGCCCAAGATGGCGACGCGCTTTTGGTCTCGACCGACAAAGGCGATGAGATTGCTGCGGACCTTGTGGTGGTATCGGTGGGGGTGCGCCCCAACACCGATTTCCTGGCCGGGTCGGGGGTGCAAATCCAAAGCGGCGTGTTGGTCAATGACCGTTTGCAAACCTCGGTCGAAAATATCTATGCCGCCGGCGACGTGGCCCAAGGCCCAGATTTTGGCGGTGGGTTTCAGGTTCATGCGGTGCAGCCCACATCGGCTGAACACGGTCGTATCGCGGCCTTGAATATGACCGGTGCAGATGCCAAATACCGCGGCAGCCTGATCATGAACGTGCTTGATACGGTGGGTTTGATTTCAGCCTCGTTCGGCCATTGGATGGGTGAAGACGATCGTGCGGTGATGGTTGATGAAGACAACTATCGTTACATCAAATTGGCCTTTCAAGACGACCACCTGGTCGGTGCGTTGAGCCTGGGCCACACCGATCACATCGGGGTGTTGCGCGGCTTGATTCAAACGCGGGTCAAGTTGGGCGCTTGGAAAGATAAGTTGAAACAAGACCCCAGTCAGATCGTCGAAGCCTATATCGCCTGCACCCAAGGATAAAACGGGAACCACACTTTGCAGATCACCTTGAAGCTGTTCGCCCTGCTGGATAGATATCTTCCCGACGGGGCGCATAAGAACCAAATCAACATCACCGTGGCCGATGGGGCCACGGTGATGGATGTCATCCAGTCGGTTAACCTGCCCGCCGAACATTGCCATTTGGTGTTGGTCGAAGGGGTCTATGTCGCACCCAGCGAACGTGACAGCCGGGTCATGAATGAAGGCGAAGCCTTGGCCATTTGGCCGCCGGTTGCGGGTGGCTAACGTCACGATGAAACATTCCAAACAAATGGCTTTGACCACCAAGATGTTTTTGGACTCGTTGCCGAGGGCCTTGGATAGTGACGCTTATAGCTGGGACGGCAAAGTTGCGCGGTTGGACCAAGACGGTCGCAGCTTCACCATCACTTTTGAAGAACAACCCAGTTTTGCCTTGGGCGGATTTTCCATTCCCCGCGCCGATGTGACCTTGGAACTGTCTGGCTATACCGACGTCGAGGCCGAGGTCGCCCTGAAGCGGTTCGATCGCTATTTCCATCGGGGTGGTGGTTGAGCTATCGTCTCCTCATGACAAAGACCTCAACCACACCCAAAAGCGCCACCCAGAAGAGCCCGCGGGTGCGCATTCAAATCGGTAAAGCCACGGCCTTGGGCCCGGGCAAGGTCGAACTGTTGCAAGCCATCGACACGCGCGGTTCCATTTCCGGTGCGGCACGCGACATGGGTATGAGCTATCGTCATGCTTGGATTTTGGTCGATGCCATGAACGCAGCGTTCACATCCGACCTGGTGGTCACCAGCACCGGCGGCAAAGGTGGCGGCGGGGCGAAAGTCACCGAACTGGGTTTTGAAGTGATGAAGCGCTTTCGCACCATGGAAGACAAGGCCGCCAAAAGCGTTGAGGCCGAAGCCTTGGCGTTTGCCAAGTTGCTCAAAGACCCCTCTGGTGATGCCTAGATGGTGACGCCTGAGTTTCGGTTTCACAGCGGCCTCACATAAGACATTCTTGAAATGCAATTAAAACTATAGTATATATATTGCATGTAACTCATGAGTGTGCGTTCGGAGCTGTGACATGAAAATTATGTTTGTCGTGCCCAATTATCACTGCGGCGGCATGGAGGCGATACAAGGGCCCTTGATGAATTTGGGGCCGTTGTTTGCTGCTTCCGGCGTTATAAAAGCGGGTCATGAAGCGGCCTTTCTGGATTGCACCGCCGAACGGCTGGATGCGACGGCGTGTATGGAGCGGATTGAAGCGTGGGGACCAGATGTCGTGGGCTTTGCCGCACGCACTCACCTTGTGAACGAATCCGGACGAATGGCCAAAGAGGTTAAACGGCGTTTTGCGGGCGTAAAGGTTCTTTTCGGCGGCATCCACGCCACTTTCATGCATCAAGAAATTATGGACGATCACCCGGCGGTTGATTTTATTTTGCGCGGTGAAGCCGAAGTGACAACAGGCATGCTGATGGATGCTTTGAATGCGCAAGCACCCCTGGACTCAATTCCTGGTCTGGTTTGGCGGCAAGATGGGCAAATCACCGAAAACCCAACGGCCGACCCGATGAAGGAGCTCGACAGTTATCGTCCTGCCTATCACCTGATCGAAAACTGGGATTTATACCGAAATCATATCAATGGAAAGCGTTCAGCCGTGGTGCAATTTGCGCGCGGCTGTGTGCAAAAATGCCGTTTTTGCTCTCAATGGAAGTTTTGGGACACATGGCGGGCCTGTTCTGCGCAAGTTTTCGCCGATGAGGTTGAATCTTTATACCGCGACTACGGCATACGCTATTTTCTCATGGCTGACGAAGCCCCACAGGCGGACCGCGAAACTTGGGAAGCTTTGCTGGATGCATTGATTGCGAAAAATCTTGAAGGCGCAATATTTGGAACGTGTGCACGCACCAAGGATATCGTGCGCGATCATGATATCATCGACAGGTACGCGAAGGCGGGTTTTGTCCTGATGCTTCTTGGTGCGGAATTTACGGCTAACAAAACCCTAAAAGCCGCCAACAAGGAAGCCCGGACGGAGCATACGATAAATGCCATTTCCCTGATTAGAGGGGCGGGCATGATCGCAATGGTGGACATCATGCTCGGCTGGAACAATGACGAAGGCGAAGTGCTGGAGACATTGGATAATCTGCCTGCGTTGGGCGCCGATTACGTATGTTTTTTTTGGACGACGCCCTATCCCTGGACAACAGCGTTTGATGAGTTGAGTAATCGTTATGGAGCATCTAAGGATTACGATACCCACAACTTCATGACGTTTCTGGGTGATGGGGTTGATCAACGGAAAATGGAAAGGAAGCTTATTGGCTTTTATTTCCTTTATCATTTCAATCCCCTGCGCTTGTTCGGGGGATGGTTTCGTGGCCCTGCGCCGCGGCGCACGATGTATCGTCAAATGTTCACGCTTGGCACCCGGCGTTGCTTGGCGCAAATGCTTCCCTGGTTGGCGCGATTTATCGAGCCGCGTGCGGATGTAAAAATGATGCACTGGTGTAAACAGGATACGCGCTGGAAATCGGGAACTGTCCCCGGCAAAAATGCATAAGAGTCTGTCCTTAATTCCTTCTACATTTTTTCCACCTTCACCGCGCAATATTTAAGTTCGGCAATTTTGCCGAAGGGATCCAGCGCCGGGTTGGTCAAAAGGTTGGCGGCCGCCTCTTTAAAGGCGAACGGCATAAACACCACCCCTTCGGGCACGTCGCTGTCGAGGCGGCTTTGTGCCGTTAAGGTGCCGCGCCGCGAGGTCAGCTTTAGAGTGTCGCCGGCCTCGATGCCAAGACGTTCCAGCTCATGGGGATTGAGCGCGATCACCGGTCCCGGTTCAATTGCGTCATGTACACGGGCGCGCCTCGTCATGGCCCCGGTGTGCCAATGTTCCAGCATGCGCCCGGTGGTCAAAATGTAAGGGAAGGCTTCATCCGTTTCTTCATCGGGTGGGCCGGGATGGGCGGGCACCAACTTGGCTTTGCCGCTCATGGTGGGGAATCCATCGCCAAATAAAACTTCATGGCCTGTGTCGGTCTCGTCGTGGCTGGGATAGGTGATCGCCCCTTCAAGATTGAGGCGCTGGTGAGAGATGCCTGCGTGTGATGGCATAAGCCGACGCATTTCTTCGAACACTTGGGCCGGGCTATTGTTGCTCCAACCGAGCCCCAATCGTCTGGCAATTTGTTGGGTGATCCACAAATCATTGCGCGCATCACCCGGCGGCTCCAACACCTTGCGCCCCAATTGCACCTGACGGTTGGAATTGGTGAGGCTGCCGTCTTTTTCGTAAAAACTGGTGGCCGGTAAAATAACGTCGGCAAACGCCGCCGTTTCGGTCATGAAGATGTCTTGCACCACCAAGTGATCCAGCGCCGCCAGGGCACGCCGCGCCTGGTTTAAATCGGGGTCCGACATGGCCGGATTTTCGCCCATGATGTACATGGCGCGAATGTCACGGGCGAGTGCCGCGTGCATGATTTCAACCATCGTCAAACCGGGGGTGGGATTGAGCTTCATGCCCCACATGTTCTCAAACCGGGCGCGGCCTTGCTCATCGTTCACCGGGGTGTAGTCCGGTAAAAACATAGGGATCAAGCCAACGTCCGATGCGCCTTGAACATTATTTTGTCCGCGTAAAGGATGCAGGCCGGTGCCCGCGCGGCCAATGTTGCCGGTCAACAACGCCAGGGCGATCAGGCAGCGGGCATTGTCGGTGCCGTGGGCATGTTGGGAAATGCCCATGCCCCAAAAAATTAAGGCTTTGTCGGCCTGGGCATAGGTGCGCGCGATGGTGCGGATGGTCTGTGCGCTAACGCCACAAATTGGTGCCATGTCTTCGGGGCTAAAGGCTTGGATGTGTTGGGCGTAAGCCTCATAACCTTCGACGAATTGATCAACATAGGCATGGTCGACCAAATTTTCACTGACAATCACGTTGAGCACGGCATTGAGCAATGCGACGTCGGTGCCGGGGGTGAACTGCACCATGTGATCGGCCAAACGGCTGAGCGCTTGACCGCGTGGGTCGATAACGATCAACGTCGTGCCATCGCGCTGGGCCTGTTTGATAAAGGTCGAGGCCACCGGATGATTTTGCGATGGCCGGGCGCC
>JAESUA010000365.1 GCA_016763255.1 Magnetovibrio sp.
ATGCCGCTCAATGAGGGCAGGGTGTGAGGATTGTGGGGGCGTTGTCCTCTGGATCGCGCCCGATAGACCGCATTCAAGCACCGTTCACAGTGTGGGTTAAAGTGTAGGTAAACAGAAAGGGCCCCACGATAACCGCAGGGCCCTTATTGTTCTGGCGGACAGGGAGGGATTCGAACCCTCGGTACGGTGTTAAACCGCACGGCGGATTAGCAATCCACTGGTTTCAGCCACTCACCCACCTGTCCACAGGTTTCCGGGTGGCACCGGAAGGCTCTTCTTATACGTCTCTGGCTTCGGGATCAAGCAGGTTTTTGATTGAATTCAGGACGATTGCGCCGGTGCGGCCACGGCGTAGGAAATCAGCCCGCCGGTGAGGGTTTTGAGCTCGTCCACCGTGGTCTCGAAAACGCAGTGGGGATGACCTGCCGCGGCATAGACTTTGTCGAACCGCTTAAGGCTGGCATCAATTGCCGTGGGCAATGTAGTGACCAGTCCCACCGGGGCCACGCCACCGATGGAAAAGCCGGTCACCGCGCGCACCAGATCGGCGGTCGGCCGCACCACCGCACCGTTCAACTGGAAGACTTTTTCCAACTGATCTTCGCGGCAGTGATGATCACCGGCCACCAGGGCCAAAACATAACGATTGCCAACCGTAAACACCACGGTTTTGACGATTGCGCCTTGCTCGACACCCAAAGCCTTGGCGGCTTGCGCGGCGCTGCGTGCGGTGTCTGACAATTCCTGGACGTTGTCGGATTGCCCGGCATCGACCAGGGCCTTGCGCACCCGCTTAACGGTATCTCGTTCCAAATTGCTCAAGTGGGCCCCCTAAGCTGTCGTGTGGCCTTATGTAGGCGGTGGTAACGGCACGTTCATGCCCATTTCCACCGATTCGCGCTCCGATAGGTTATCATACCAGCGCTTCACATGGGGAAAGTCCGAAAGTTCTATAGGATGCCAGTCATGGCGCGCGACCCACGGATAGGTAGCGATGTCGGCGATGGAGAATACCTCACCAGCCAAAAAATCATTGTCCGCCAAGTGAGCATCCATCACCCCATACAAGCGTTTAAGCTCGGTCGAATAGCGTTCCTTGGCATAGGGCACGTCTTCTTTGGCAAATTTCACAAAATGATGGGTCTGGCCGAACATCGGGCCCACGCCACCCATCTGAAACATCAACCATTGCAAGACTTTATAGCGAGCCTCACCGGTGGCCGGCAGTAAATCTTCGCGCTGACATTTTTCCGCCAAATAAATCAAAATCGCGCCGGATTCGAACAACGAAAACGGTTCTTCATCCGGTCCATCGCTATCGACGATGGCGGGAATTTTATTGTTCGGGCTAATTTTCAAAAAGTCCGGGGCAAACTGGTCGTCCTCTAAAATGTTGATGGGATGGACGTTATACGACAGGCCCAACTCTTCCAACATGATGGACACTTTTTTACCGTTGGGCGTACCCCAGGTGTAGAGATCAATCATCAAACACTCCTCAAAAATTCCCCGTCAAGACTTCAAGATATAGAGCACATCCAAATTTGAACAAGGCCTAGCCGCACAACTCTTCAATATCATCGGCCAAGCGGTCCACCGTTTCAGGTAACAGATCCCACGAACACATGAAGCGGCAGCCGCCTTCGCCGATGAAGGTGTAAAACAGCCAGCCCCGATCGCGCAAACCATCGCGCACCGCCTTGGGCAATTCGATAAACACGCCGTTGGCTTGGGGTTCGAACAGTGGCGTTGCGCCGGGCAGATCTTTGATGCGCTGGTACAGGCGTCTCGCCATGGCATTGGCGTGGGTGGCGTATTTCAGCCACACACCGTCGTTGAGCAACCCCAACCACGGCGCCGAAATAAACCGCATTTTCGAGGCCAATTGGCCCGCTTGTTTAACCCGATAGGCAAAATCTTCGGCCAGGGCCTTGTTGAAAAATACCACCGCCTCGCCCACCGGCAAGCCGTTTTTGGTGCCGCCAAAGACCAACACATCGACTCCCGCGCGCCAGGTGATTTCCGCAGGACTGACGCCCAGGGTCGCCACCGCATTGGCGAAACGTGCGCCGTCCATGTGGATCGACAGGCCGTGGCGTTTGGCCATGGTGGCGATGGCGCGGACTTCTTCGACGCTGTAAACCGTGCCGACTTCGGTCGCTTGGGTCAGTGAAATCGCTTTGGGCTTAGGGTAGTGAATATCTGTGCGTTTGGTCGCCAACGCTTCGATATCATCCGCCGTCAGCTTGCCGTCGATGCCGGGTGCGGTGAGCAGCTTGGAGCCCCCGGAAAAAAATTCAGGCGCGCCGCACTCATCGGTTTCCACATGGGCTTTGTCGTGACAAATCACCGAATGATAAGACTGACACAACGCCGCCAGCACCAGCGAATTGGCCGCAGTGCCGTTGAACACGAAAAACACCTCGGCGTCGGTCTCAAACAATTCACGAATCCGGTCGCACACCTTCTGGGTCCAACTGTCCTCACCGTAAGAAAGCTCATGGCCGGCATCATTGGCGCGCACAAACGCTTCCATGGCTTCGGGACAGACCCCGGCGGTGTTATCGGATACAAATTGCTGGGCCATATTAAACTTCCTTTGCTGTCATGCGCACAAATGCCCGTTTTTGAGCCAAGTCAGGGTCTTCTCCAAATGGCCGACCTAAAATTTCGATGACTTCTTCTGCGGCAAACACTCGGTTACGTTTATGGCCCGTTCTTTCACGCAATACGTCTGCGCTCTCCAACTGCTTAACCGCCCGAGATGCAGCCGGTGCACTGACCGCCAATCGTTTTTGCAGCATGGTCATCGTAATGATTGGGGTTTCCACCAAAACCTCCAATGCCAATGCAGCTGACGAGCCGCGCCTGAACCGCCCCTGAAGAGCCCATTTTTCAGGCAACATGCCTATGGCTCGTTTTGTCAGCACCTCTTCAGAATGCGATGCCATAACCGCTTCACATATGAACGTGACGATATCGTGGTATTTCAGTTGTTTCTGGGCTTTTTGAAGCGCTCTCGAATAGCCGTCTTGGTGAGTTTCGATATACCCGGACAGATACAATGGCAAGCGCCCATATAGCATCATTTGCAAAGGCCACAACATCCGCCCTACACGACCATTTCCGTTGGGAAAGGGATGGACAGCTTCAAAATGGGCATGCCCGATGGCCATGCGAACAGGCAATGTCATACCCATACCCGCATCCCCCATTTCGATGACAATATCATCGCGCATCCAAGCCATAACCTCTTGTAAGGTTCGCATAACATGCTCGGGTGGAGCAGGGTTATAGACAGAGTCTTCTTTTCGCCCACCACCACCAATTTGCACAATGCTTCCTGGCAGACCGGATTCTCGAACTTGTCCTGCCGGATAAATGTATGTCGGGTCCTTTGACATGAACATTTCATGCAAAAGACACACAAGGCTTTCGTTTAAGGCCTGTATGCCTTCACGTTCAATGATGCTCAAAGCTTGTTCTAAGGCCGTTGCATAACCGCGAACAGCGGCATGGTCAGACTTGCCCTCGCCTTCATCGTATACATCCATCGGGGTCAGCACGTTATCGATGGTCGACCACGTCCCCTCCATCCGAGACGACGAAACAGCTTCACGGCGCGAAAGCAACAAGGCAGCCAATCGATCTCTTTGAGAGGCCTCACGCCAATGCGGTCTTGAACTCAGCAGATCGTTCGCACGCGCAATCACCCCCCGGGGCATATTGGGAGGAATATCAACTGGTGGCGAAGGTGGAACAACAAACCATAAGTTTTGGTAGTCCGCATCATCAACATGAACCACCCCGCCCCCTCTTTCTAAGGTATAGGGCTGGCGCAACCACTCACACAGATCCTCACGTCTCATACCTTAAAAACCTTTATCACAACATTGTATATTTAACTTTATCGCATAAAAGTAAATAATGTAAAGTGTATTTAATGTTACGACCGCACACCTGCTCGGTCCATCGGCCCACACCAGACGAAACCTGATGCCCGGTCTCATTGTTGTGCACAAACGCTTGCATGGCTTCGGACAGACGCCGACGGTGTTATTGGATGCAAATTGCTGGGTCAAGCCCGGGGATGACGAGTTGAAAAACATCGGCGGACGAATAATCGCCTTCATGAGCTCTGCGTAATCGGACAGAATTTTTCTGCGGTTTTTCAAACATCCCCCCTGGTGTATGCTCGCGACCAAAGCGAGCATTAAACAAAGCGAGACATCATTATGAAACTGAACCAAAAACTAGCACTCAGCGCGGTTGTTCTATTTGGCCTGCCAAGCGCATCCTTGGCCTTAGAAGCGTACTCCCCCGCCCTGCAAGACCAGTTCACCGGTTGGTGCACGGAGCAAAGTTATAGCGCCCAGGTGTGCGGTTGCGCAGTATCGCAAGCCGCCGTGCAGATCCCCGCCGTGGCGCTGACCTCATTTCTCGCCTCAGCCGAGGGCCAGGGCACCGCAGCCCTGTCCTCCAGCGTGAGCATCTCGGCGGTACAAATCATCACCACCTGCGCCGCCACCTCGTCAAGATCAGGTACCGGTACGGGCGATGCCTTGAAAGCTGTCAGTGGATTGTTTGGCAACTAGATCAATACGCGGCTTTTATCTTGCCGCCTTGAAGCGGGTTATTTTAAGCCTTGAAAGTAAAGCCGTGACTTAGCGCAATTTTCCTTGTTCTTTTTGACGCTTTTTCTGGGTTTTGTCCTGCAGCTCTTGCATTTTTTCAGAGTGCTTACGCGAGATTTTTTGGCGTTCTTCTGGGCTTTGGGCTTCCTGCATTTCGCGCTGCATTTCATCGTTCAGCTTCTGCACCTCACGTTGCTGCTCCTCGTTGATCTTCTGCATCTCCCGATTGACTTCTTTAGACTTTTTTTGACGCTTTTGGGCCTCTTCGCGCTGCTTTTCGGCCTTTTTGCGCATCTCCTTGTCTTTCTTTTTATCTTTGTCTTTCTTTTTGTCCTTCTTCTTATCTTTATCCTTGTGGTCTTTGGCATAGGCCGCACCAAAGTCTAAAGAACCAGGACCCGAGATCAACGCTGGAGCGCAGAGAATGGCGGTGGCGAGTGTGCAAACAGAAAGAAGTTTACGGATGGATGACACAGGAGCTCCCCCTTCAAAAGTTAGATGCTTTGGCAAAAAAATTAGCACAACCTAAATGGAAAAACCCGCCCCAATTTATGGGGCGGGTTTTTTGTAAACGGATAAGAATAAACAGCGTGGTTTAACCGTCGAGCTTTTCCTTCAGCAGCTTGTTCACCTGCCCCGGATTGGCTTTGCCCTGGGTGGATTTCATCACTTGGCCGACGAACCAGCCGAGGATTTTTTCGTTGCCGCCTTTGTATTGTGCGACCTGTTTTTCACCGGCGGCGATGGCCGCATCGACGGCGGCCTCAATGGCGCCGGTGTCGGTGATCTGTTTGAGGCCCTTGTCTCCGACAATCTTGTCCGGAGCGTCGCCGGTTTCCAACATTGCCTCGAACACGTCCTTGGCGATCTTGGTGGAGATCGTATCGTCGGCGATCAAGCCCAACATCTGGCCCAAGTGCGCCGCCGAAATCGGGCTGTCGGTGATGCCCACGCCTTTATCAGACAACACCGCAAACAGGTTGTTGATGACCCA
>JAESUA010000366.1 GCA_016763255.1 Magnetovibrio sp.
CAAGAACAGCTGCGCAAACGCGCGCCAAAGGACAGATCATGACTATTGAAGTATTTCTCGATGCCTATGGCACGCTGCGTAAAGTTGGTGTTTTACGTCGGCATGCAGGCGCACGCCGTGAACGGGTGACATACGAGCACGATCCGGAATGGCTGGCATCACCCAACGCCTTTCAATTTGACCCGACACTTCCGTTGCGGCGCGGCACATTGCATCCCGGGGAAGGTCGCGAGATGTTTGGCACGCTTGGTGATAGCGCGCCGGACACTTGGGGCCGGCGGCTGATGAACCGGCGAGAACGCCGTATGGCAGATGCCGAAAACCGGCAACCACGCGGGTTGCATGAAACGGATTACCTCTTGGGGGTCTCCGACCTGACCCGGCTCGGGGCGATCCGGTTTCGTGTCGATGGCGTGTTTCAATCATCTCAATCAAAAGGTGTGCCAACAACCGTCGCTCTTGGCGGCTTGCTAAATGCAGCGCGGCGTATTGAAAGCGGCGACGAGACCGAAGATGATTTAATGCTGATATTCGCGCCGGGATCATCGCTTGGCGGTGCGCGGCCCAAGGCATCAGTTTATGATCCACATGGGAATCTATCGATTGCGAAGTTTCCGAAAGATACCGATGGATATTCAGTAGAACGCTGGGAAGCGATCGCACTGGATATGGCAGCCGCTGCGGGTATTCGCGTGGCACAGCATGATTTGGTGCAAGCCACTGGGCGCACGATCTTCCTGTCGCAACGCTTTGATCGCAAGCGGGCAGGGGAGGGGGATCACCGCATCCCGTTCATGTCGGCCATGGCAATGACTGAGCATCGCGACGGGGATGACGATTGTAGTTATATGGAGCTCGTCGATGCTATCATTAAGAATAGTGCGCAACCCGAGGAAGACCGCGCAGAACTATTTCGGCGTATGGCCTTCACCATCCTCATTTCGAACACCGACGATCATTTCAGAAACCACGGCTTTTTGTGGACGGGCCGCAAGGGTTGGATGTTAAGCCCCGCTTATGACATCAATCCTGTCCCAAACGGTCTGCGGGTTCTGTCCACACGTATTGATTTTGATGAGGCCACCGCTTCGATTGATCTTTTGCGTTCGGTTGCAGAGTTCTTTGTGCCGATGACATCAGCGGATCAAATCATCCGAGAATGCGCCGATGTCGTGCGACAATGGCGCGATTTTTCACAAGCACGCATGGCACCCAAGTTAGAAATCAAATTAATGGAGCCAGCATTCGAACATGGTGAGTTGGATGTCGTTGGCTAGAATAATAAACAACTGGGCGTGCCTTAGAAAAGCAAAATATTTAGAAGACGTTTCTCGGATCTCGAAGGGTTTACATGAAGCTTACAATTCGCCGCAATCAGAGGTAGATTCATAGTTCGGAATAATCCGATTTTACAGCGCTGGCTGAAAACTCAACCCGGGGTATTCGATGCCGATTTCATTGATCTCATTCGAACAAAATGATGCCTTTTTTGGGTATTCGTGGAAGGTTGACGATGAAAATGAGCTTGCTAGGCAGATAGCAGTCATTGCACTTGGTTATTCCCATCATGTGCAGAAAATATTGACAAATACTCACGTTCTTATGCCTGGGACGGCCTACGATAACATCCCTTCTGCTCTCGAATTATTGACTGTAGAAGGAGCAGACCCATCACACAGAGATGGCTGGATTTTCCAAGCAATTTCGTGGATTGCTGCGCTAAAATCATGTCCCGAAGCAGTTATTGCAGCGCCTCACATGCAGCATGCAGACAAAGGATTCGACGGCCTTCAACTTAAGCTAGATGAACAAAATTCAAAAGTTCTTTCTGCAATCATATTTGAAGATAAAGCTACCGCCAATCCTCGAGACACCATCCTCCGAAAGGACAAAGGGGTTTGGAAAGAGTTTGGTGATCTCGAAGCGGGAACAAGGAGCGGTTTCTTCACGGCAAAAGTGGTTGCGTTACTAAAATCTGAAACAAAATTGGACCCCGATTCAGCAATAGAAACCGTAATTTGGAAAGAAGCTCGAAAATACCGAGTTAGTATTACGGTAGCGCAAAATCATTCTACAGCGGATGGCAGAGGCAAATTGTTCAAAGGTTATGGAGATGTCGTTTCTGGAAAAACCGAGCGGCGTAGAGCCGAAACAATTCATGTTGATAGCTTAAGACCTTGGTTGGATCGAGTCGCAGAAAAAGCCAAGTTGGCGGTTCACAGCGAGGCAAAGAAAAGTGTTTGATCCAGATACAGTCACATTGATGTCAAATGCGCCGAGCCTAGATGGCTTGAATCAAGACAAAATTCCGCAAATGTTAACAGAGGCGTATGCCGAGATCGTCGCCGCAAGGATTCGTATGCGCGATCTGAAAGACGGTGGCGAAGATCGTGAAAATGTACCCAATGTCATAGAAGCGATGCGCCGCTTAGCATTCACTCAAGAGGCATTTGTGGCCACCTCTGAAGAACGTGAAAACCGTGCATCCGCATCATTCGTAGCAGGGGCCGCCCACCACGCATGTCTTCTTGCAGAAAGCCTGCTTGAAGACGGCCGGTCGACTAGCAGTCTTAGCTTTGATGGGATTTCACCTGAAATATCCGCAACACTTTTGTTTCTTAGCGCCGAAGCAAGTGCAGATGCTGCAGAGATGGCCAAATATATTCGAGTAGACACAGATGATCATGTAGAGGCGGCGTTATTATTCGCCATAAAGTATCTCGCGACCGGGCAGTTGACGGACTTGCTTGCTTTAGAATTGCCAACCGCAGGTCAGATCCTTCAAAGCGGGGGGCAATCTGCTGCGGTTCGTGCACTATACAATCGAATATTCATTGGAATAAGAATTGCGGCCGCACTGTTTTTGGGAGAACCGCGAGACGAGGGAAGCGAAGAAACCAATCCTCAGGAAATTTTCAAATTAGTGCAGGAACTCTGCATCGATAGCGTTTTGATAAATTTTGGACATGAAGGTAGTAGTCACAACAGTTTGTATCCAGGGCCGCTGCATTTAGCGTCTCTGCTGTCAGCGGTGTTTAAGGACTTCTTAGATGATGGCGTTATTAGTGTGCCTCCTCCGAGCGGAATAGATGGTAATCATTGGCTGAAAATAATGGGGCTGTTTGCGCAGCGCCGGCCCTATCTATGGCGGAACCATCGACAGGCAATTACGCTAGGATACTTAGAGAATGGAATATCTTCTGCCGTAAGTTTTCCAACTGGGGCGGGGAAGTCAACGCTCTCAGAACTAAAGATTGCTGTATCAATAATACTTGGTAAGAAAGTCATATTTCTTGCACCGACTTTGTCTCTCGTTGATCAAACTAGCCGGGCAATGATGGAGGCGTTTCCAGAAGTCTCTGTCTTTAGGGAACGAGCCAATGACCTCAGCTTAGGTCTGGACGATCAGAGTTTACCCGAAATTTCGGTCCTGACACCTGAACGTTGCCTAGCAATGTTTAACTTCAATCCAGATGTCTTTGACGAAATCGGACTCGTGGTTTTTGACGAATGTCATCTACTCCACCCGAGGAGTGAGGACAAAAGCCGTCGAGCGGTCGATGCCATGATGTGCATTTTGAATCTAGGTGGTCTGACACCCGCGCCAGACATGCTATTTTTGTCGGCTATGATGAAAAACAGC
This sequence comes from Magnetovibrio sp., assembly GCA_016763255.1. Classification (GTDB taxonomy): domain Bacteria; phylum Pseudomonadota; class Alphaproteobacteria; order Rhodospirillales; family Magnetovibrionaceae; genus Magnetovibrio. The sequence goes on from JAESUA010000366.1 coordinate 3,644, forward strand.
CAGGAAATTGCGGATTGGCTAAGCAAACTAACCGGTCGCGCCTGCCTATCTCTGGACTTGCTTTGGAAACCAACACGTCAAGTCAGAGGATGCGTTGTTTACGGAGAGAATGAGATTAAACGTCTTGAAAATCAACTTCTCGATGTAAGATCTCATGTTGACAACAAGGCCGCGCCAAAGGCTTTGCGAGACCATCTAAAAGTAACTCCCTTCGGTTTCTTCTGCCTGAACCAAACCTGGCAATCTACGTCTCGTAGTGACTACAGCCTGTTACGGTTATTAGACAAGGATGTCACACTGACGACTGGAGAGTATTTACCGAAAGGTATGCCAAACAAATCGGCTCGTTGGTATCTTACACCCAACGGCCTTCAAGTGTCGGCTATATTAGCCGCTGAAATTGCAAGGAAGGGCCTGAAATCACTTGTATTTGTTCAGACAATTCCGTGGGCGATAAGTGCCAACAACAACATTTCAGATAGTTTGGGCTTATCAAATATCAGGTTGTCAGAATCTGAAAAACATCTTTACGAGTTAGCAGCAGACGAAGCCGGTGGATCTCAATATCTGTATCTGAATGTTGATGAGGCCGGTGAAAAACTGTTGTCAGCAAGTGTATGCCACCATGGTCATTTGATGCAATCCGAGAGAAGTCTCCATGAAAGCCTTTTCAAGCGATCTGATGGTCTGAATGTTCTTGTGGCAACTTCGACGCTATCGCAGGGAATGAATTTGCCCGGGGATGTTGTGATAATTGGAGGTGATAGCCGTTTTGATCTTGATGCTGACAAGATGACACAAATGGAGGCTCATGAGCTTCTAAATGCTGCAGGTCGCGCGGGACGGGCTGGGGAACGATCTCATGGATTCGTATTGATAGTGCCAAGCAAAGTCGTCTCCTTTAACAATGACAAAAGTACCATCCACAAACACTGGAACGATTTGAGAGCGATATTCTCTCAAGGTGACCAATGCTTGACAATAGAAGACCCTTTGGGACCTCTACTTGATCGAATCCATGAAGCGTCCGCCGCTGATGAACCAATGACCGAATATCTGATACGGAGGCTTCCACTCGACGATGCAGAAGGAGAAATAGGTTCGGCTAGTACAAAGCGCATGATTTCCCGTTCCCTCGCAGCGTATCAGGCCAGCGTGCACGGAGAACTAGATTGGATCGAAAGTCGAGTAGAATCAGTTCTTTCAGTTCGTGCGAATTATTTAGAAAATGAAGCACAAACCACTTGGGAAGAGCGCCTTGCTGCGGCTTCCGGCCTGCCACTTGCCATCATCAAGGAACTCGGCTTGGCTTTGTCTGGTGGAGCACGATCAACGGCTTCAATTCAGGAATGGTCCGATTGGTTCGTAAAGTGGTTGATGGATCGGGCGCCCCAACTACCGACGTTGATACGAGAAGAAAGTCTGGAGAGCTTTCTTGGGACGTCGTACAAAAACCTTAAAACAGATAATGAACGCGGAAAAATGGCTGCAGATTCGATCTTCGGGCTGCTGCAGCACTGGATGTTGGGTTCACCGCTTTGCGATATTGAGAGGGCAGTTGGCACCGAAGAACGCAACATAAAAACTTGCGAGAAAGCGAGAGATTTCGTTTTGGACATAGTTCCTGAGCTTGCATACTTGTTCAATTTGCCAGGGCAAGTCTTTAATGCGATGAACAAAGACGGGGGTATTGATGTCGAGCTTCCATTCAATTTGGCCGTTCTGGGCTCTTGCGTCAAAGAAGGCTTCAACCGTTCTGAAAAATTGGTACTTAAAGGGATGGTAGGCAAGAAAGCTGGCCGTCGCATTGTCCACAGAGAGTTCTTATCCATCGAGCAATATCTTACCCCAGCTATTGAGGGAGAAAACTATGCCGATACTGCAGCTCGAATTGATAATGCAATAGCACTGAAGATGCTGTCTGAATAGATGCTGCACTCCGATAACCCACCCCGAACCGAGGCTTACGCCCCGATCCTTTTGACACGAATGCCGAGCTTGCGGGCCTTGTCGACGATATTTTCGGTGATGCCAGATCCCGGTGTTGCGATCAGCCCCTGGGGCATTGTGTCCAATATTTTGTCATTGCGTTTGAAGGGTGCGGCTTTGCCGTGGTTCTTCCAGTCGGGCTTGAAGACCACTTGGGTGACACCGCGCGTATCAGCCCATCTTGAGGCGATCATTTCAGCGCCTCTGGGGGTGCCGCCGTGTAATAGGATCATATCGGGGTATTTCTCGTGCGTTGCGTCAAGCACGGCCCAGATAAGATCATAGGCCTGATAATCTCCGCCCGAGAAGGCAATGCGGGTGCCTTCGGGACAGTGGATTTCGGTTTCCTGAGAACGCCGGTGGAATACTGCACCACGTGAGCGGCGAGATTGTCTTGTCGCAGGTGGGCTGATTGGCCCATCCTGATAGGCTCTTCGTTTTGGTGGAG
>JAESUA010000367.1 GCA_016763255.1 Magnetovibrio sp.
CATCGCCAAGTGGGACTAGGATACCGTTTTCACCAGTACAAACCAGATCGCGTGAGCCCGAGGCATCAAATGCCACCAAGGGCCGTCCAATGGCCGCAGCTTCCAGTAAGCTTTTGGGAATTCCTTCCCCATAAGAGGGCAGCAGGGCAATGTGAGAGTTTTTCCAAACATCCACGATATCGGTCCTGTGTCCTTGCCAATCAATCACACCCTCAATGTTGAATTCCTCGAGGGTGTCCCAAGTGACGGTGGTTGGGTTTGCCAAATCGGGCGAGCCCACGAGGATGATGCGAATGTTTTCGCCTTCTTGCTTTAAAATCCGCGCGGCCTCCACCGCTTCCTTCACACCCTTATACCAAAGCATTCTGCTGACCATTGTAACGATCAGCGGGTCTTCGTTTTCAGGTTCCGGTGTCATGGGGAAATCATTGAGGTCTATACCCGACCCTCGAATTAGGGCGAAACGCTCCGCCGCTCCAATGCCGAGTTTTTGCAGGGTTTCTCGATCATTTTGATTTTGTACCAGAACCCAATTTTTCCGTGTGCTCAAGAGCTTGGTCAAAATAGGGAAGATAATAGCCCTGATGAGTTTGAGCGGCAGGGTCGGCTTGATGAAGACCGCACCAAGCCCCGCAAAAAGATTGATAGAGTGCTTTACCGCAGAGAGCTTTGCGCAAATCGTGCCATAAAGGATTGGCTTTAGGGCAACGTTGAACATGATGTCTGGCTTTTCTTTGATACAGATGCGCGCCATATCAATCAGGGCGATCAGCTCGCGGATGGGGTTGATGCTTCCGCGCCAAACGTGCCAGTGGATGAAGGCAAGGCCTTCTTGTTCAATGCGTTCTTTGTGATGGTTTTTACGCGCAACGACCACAACCTGAAAACCGGCGTTTTTGAGCGCCAGCGCCATCGGCAATCGGTGTTGCCAGAAAGCCCAGTCTTCTGTGCCAAAAAAAAGGACTTTTTTGATTTTTTTAGATTGTGTCATGCTTAAATGCTGCTGTTTTGTATATGTTAGCAATAGCTTAAGAGTAAGTTTGGCTGAATGGTCAATACCTTAGATAGCCAATTATAGGGTTTAGCATGCGCACATGTTATAAAATATAAATTAAAGTATGGTTCATATTGAATTATGCCTGTACAGATGCTGAAGTCAGGCGTTTGATCCGTCATTGCCGCTTTGGCCGCACAATATTTTGAATTTGAAGTGTTTGATTTTGACAGGGGAGGCGGCCGTGAAAAGTGCCGCTAAGCTCATTAGCAATTTGCCCGTGGGTGCGTCAAGTGCGTGGCCCGGCATATGGATTGGATAAGCCTCATTCCATGACTGGTAACATTTGGGATCGCACCACCGTCGTGATCGTGGTGCACAATTCATCTGCCGTGATCGGAGCGTGCTTGGACACCTTCGGCGCGGACAAGCGCATCATCCTGATCGACAATGAAAGTCGCGACAATACCCTCAATATCGTGCGCGAGAAGGCCCCTCAGGCGCACATCATTCATAATCCAGTTGGCGTCGGATACGGTAATGCCGCCAGCCAAGGTCTGGCATTGGTGGACACCGAATTTGCCCTGATGATGAATCCCGATGCGGTGTTCGAGCCCGGCACTATCGAGAAGTTGGTCCAAGTGATGGACGAAGACGCAACCACGGGGATGATCTCGCCGTTGTTGCCGCTGCCGGACGGTGGATATGATAAGGCCTGGAACGGGCCGTTTGACCGCCGCCCTTTGATGCCCAGCGACCGTAACGCAGAACCCCGCCCCGAAGGGCGCTTTTGCACCTGGTACGTCTCCGGCGCGGTGATTTTACTGCGCATGGCAACGGCGAAAAAAGCGGGTTTCTTCGACCCGGCAATTTTCTTGTATTTCGAAGATGATGACCTGTGCATGCGCATCCAAAAGGCCGGTTATACCATTCAAATCGAACCGGCGGCCGAAGCCACCCACGCGGTGGGTGGGTCGATTGGTACGGGCTGGGACAAATTCTATGAAAAGTTCTACCACATGGCTTGGTCGCGCCTGTATTTTGAGGCCAAGTACGTGTCCAGCATCTCGGCGACCAAGTTGGGACTAAAACAGGCCTTGCGGTTTGGCCCTAAAGCGGTTCTTTATGCTCTGACCTTAAATCGCCGCAAGGCGACGCGTGATTGGGCGCGTTTTTCAGGGTCGCTCTCGTATCTGTTGGGCATCCCCGCATCCAAGACCACTAAACGAGCTAGACCGGAAAAGACTTTATGACCACTTGCCGCTTTTGCACTGCTGCGCTGACCACCCCCTTGGTGGATTTGGGGCAACAGCCGCCATCCAACAGTTATCTTAAGACGGCTGAGCAGGATGAAAAGTTCTATGCGTTGAAGGCCATGGTCTGTGATGCCTGCCATCTGGTGCAGTTGGACACCACGGTCGATCCGGCTGAGATTTTCCATGACGATTACGCTTATTTTTCGTCATTTTCCGCCAGTTGGGTGGCGCACGCCAAATCTTATGCAGACAAGATGATCGCCAAACTGGGCTTGGACGAAAATTCTAAGGTGATTGAGGCGGCCAGCAACGATGGCTATCTGCTTCAACACTTCTTAAAGGCGGGTGTGCCGGTGTTGGGGGTCGAACCCTCGGCCAGTGTCGCGGCGGCGGCGCGTGAAAAGGGGGTGGAGACGGTGGAGCTGTTCTTCAACGTCGATACCGCAACAGATCTGAAAGCTCAAGGTCATGCCGCGGATCTGATTGCGGCGAACAATGTGCTTGCCCATGTGCCGGACATCAACGGCTTTGTCGCGGGATTTACGGCATTGTTGAAGGACGACGGGGTGCTGACGGTGGAATTCCCGCATCTGCTGAATATGCTGAACTTGGTGCAGTTCGACACGATTTATCATGAACATTATTTTTATCTCTCGCTTCTGGCGGTCGAGACCGTGTTCAAGGCCCACGGATTGCGGGTCTTTGACGTTGAAGACGTCTCCACTCATGGTGGGTCGCTGCGGGTGTTTGCTTGCAAGGATGTTTCGACCAAGCACGCCGACGGCGCAGGCCTTAAGACCGTACGTGAACGTGAATCCGCCGCTGGCATCAAAGATGGTTCCGCCTACGCTGGCTTCGACGCCAAAGTTAAGGCAGTGCGCAAAGGTCTGTTGGCATTTTTGGATGTGGCCAAGGCGGACGGCAAGACCGTGGTCGCCTATGGTGCGGCGGCCAAGGGCAATACACTGCTGAATTACTGTGATGTGGACACGGACAGCATCGACTTTGTGGTCGATGCCAATGACTGGAAACAAGGGCGCTTTCTGCCGGGCAGCCGTATTCCGGTGCTGCGCCCCGAACACATCGATGCTGCAAAACCCGATTATGTGTTGATCTTGCCGTGGAACC
>JAESUA010000368.1 GCA_016763255.1 Magnetovibrio sp.
CAAAGACTTCGTTGATTTCAAACAAGTCAACATCACTTAAAGTCCAGCTCAACATCTTAATCAGCTTCTCGACCGCCCCCACCGGCGCGGTGGTATAACGCGAGGGCTGTTGTGCAAAACTGGCGTGAGCCCGTATGACGGCGCGCGCGTTAAGGTTTCTGCGCGCGGCTTCGGATTTGCGCATCAACATCAGGGCCACACCGCCATCGGATATGGAACTGGCATTGGCCGCAGTGATGGTGCCATCAACTTGAAACACCGCTTTCAAATGAGGTATGCGTGACGGATCAGCGGTGCGCGGTTGCTCATCGGCATCGACAATGCCATCCGTACCATCGATGCAAATAATCTCTGCTGCAAACCGCCCATCGCTTTGCGCCTGACAAGCGCGTTGCAGTGAACGGATGGCAAAGTCATCTTGGGCATCGCGTGAGATGTTCAATTCACGTGCGGTTTGTTCCGCAAATTCGCCCATCAAGCGGCCGCTTCCATAGGCATCTTCGAGACCGTCGAGAAAGATGTGATCCACCACCTGACCATGGCCCAAGCGATGCCCCCGTCGGGCACGTTTCAAAAGATATGGTGCGTTGGACATACTTTCCATACCCCCGGCTATGATGATCTGGCCAGATCCCGCCATCAAAGCATCATGAGCCAACATCACCGCCTTCATGGCGGAACCGCAAACTTTGTTGATGGTCGTGCAGGGCACGGAATTTGGCACCCCGGCCGCCAATGCGGCTTGCCGGGCCGGGGCCATGCCGACACCGGCACTGAGCACACAGCCCATCAACACTTCATCGATTTCTTGCGGATCGATGGCGGTATCTCGCAAAACGGCTTCCAGCACCTTGGCCCCAAGAGCCGGTGCCGGATGCCCAGAAAGCGCGCCCAAGAACCCACCAATCGGGGTGCGTCTGGCACCAACAATGACCACCGGATCATCAACCATGAAAGACCTCATCATTGTCAAAGCGCGGTTTAGGCTGTCTCATCAAACAATTCCCGTCCGATGAGCATGCGGCGAATTTCACTGGTGCCCGCACCGATTTCATACAGCTTGGCATCACGAAACAAACGCCCTGCCGGATAGTCGTTGGTATAGCCATTTCCGCCCAAACATTGGATCGCCTGAGACGACATCCAACTCGCCCGCTCCGCGGCATAAAGGATCGCACCGGCGGCATCTTTGCGCGACGGTGCACCGCGATCACACGCTTGGGCCACCGCATACACATAAGCCCGGCAGGCGTTAAAAGTTACATACATGTCGGCCAGCTTGCCCTGCATCAGCTCAAACGTGCCAATCGGCTGGCCGAATTGTTCGCGATCATGGACATAAGGAACCACCAAATCCATGCAGGCACGCATGATGCCTAGCGGTCCACCGGCCAAGACGGCACGTTCAAAATCCAGCCCGCTCATGAGAATTTTCACCCCCTCATCAACGCCGCCGATCACATTGCGATCGGCAATGAAACAATCCTCAAAAACCAGCTCGCCGGTGCTTGATCCGCGCATGCCCAATTTGTCGAGCACGATGCCGATGGAAAATCCGGCAAAGGACTTTTCAACCAGAAAGGCGGTGATGCCGTTTGCCCCGGCATCCGGCGTGGTTTTAGCATAGACCACCAACAGATCAGCATCAGGGCCATTGGTGATCCACATCTTGGTGCCGTTAAGACGAAAGCCACCGTCAACCCGATCCGCACGCAACCGCATCGCCATAACATCCGACCCGGCCTGGGTTTCACTCATCGCCAATGCGCCGACCCAATCGCCGCTGACCATCATGGGGAGGTAGCGTTTTTTTTGATCGACGGTGCCGTTGCGATGGATCAGATCGGCACACAAATTGGAATGCACACCATAGCTCAGCGCCACCGCCGAAGAGGCCCGGCCCAATTCCTCCATCGCAATGACGTTCTCAAGATAACCCATGCCCGCACCACCATATTCTGGTGGAATTGTGATGCCGAGCAACCCCAACTCACCCAGTTTGGGCCACAAATCGCGAGGAAAAATGTCATCCTTATCAATGTCATATGCACGCGGTGCAATCTCGCTCAGGGCGAAAGCGCTGACACTTTCACGCAGCAAATGAATGGTTTCTCCAAGATCAAAATCAAGCGAATGACTATTGCTAAACGTCATAACAAACCCTTCGACAAGGTTTAAGAGAATATACAGTTGGGATTTGGCCCCAATATACGTTCACGAAAATGTGATCATGAATGCAAAGTCAAATTGATGTTTCGGCAACATATATATTTGTATTGAATTCTCATAAAACGAGAAATTTCCGCATGAGAGTTGAAGCCCCTAAGGAGCGCCTTCATGCCACAGATTATAAAATCGAATAGAGTTCGTCTGTTCGAGGTGGGGCCACGCGATGGTTTACAAAATCAATCCGCACAGATCAGCACAGATCAAAAGATCGAGCTTGTGGATCTGCTTTCTGAGTGTGGCATGGACCACATCGAGGTCACGTCGTTTGTCTCACCGAAATGGATTCCGCAACTTTGCGACGGTGCACAAGTTCTGGCCGGGATCCAGCGCAGGGCTGGCATTGCCTACACCGCCTTGACACCAAATCTAAAAGGCTACGCCCGTGCGCGTGATGCCGGGGTTGATGAGGTCGCTGTTTTTGCTGCGGCCTCTCAAAGCTTTAGCCAGAAAAACATTCATTGTTCAATTGGCCAAAGCCTGGAAAGGTTTGCGCCGATCTTGGCCGCGGCCAAGAAAGATGGCATTGCGGTGCGCGCATATGTTTCGTGCGTGGTGGCTTGTCCCTATGAAGGGGCGATTGCCCCCACTGACGTGGCCCGGATCAGCAAGGCTTTGTTTGATATGGGCTGTTATCAAATTTCGCTTGGCGATACCATCGGGGCAGGCTCACCACAAACGATCTCGGCCATGCTGAAGGCCGTTGTAGATGTGGTGGGGCCACAACATTTGGCCGGGCACTACCATGACACCGGTGATCGTGCGCTGGCCAACATTGAAGAAAGCCTACGTTTTGGCCTGCGTACTTTTGACAGTGCCGTCGCAGGGCTGGGCGGTTGTCCTTATGCACCCGGTGCCAAGGGCAACGTTGACACGGGCCTGGTGGTTCGAAGGCTCAGCAAGCTTGGATTTGAGACCGGTGTGGATCTTCACAAGCTGGCCCAAGCCGAACGTTTGGCCCTTATCCTCAAACAAAAAGGCCTGGCTGTATGAGTGAATTCACCACCATCTCTTTCACGGTAAATTCACGGGGTGTCGCCCGCTTAACCCTCAACCGCCCCGAAAAGCACAACAGCCTCAACGCCCAAATGATCGCCGAACTACGCAGCGCGCTGAGGCAAATCAATACAGATCAATCCATTCGCGTGGTGGTCTTAAGCGGTGCAGGAAAAAGTTTTTGTGCCGGTGCTGATTTGGCTTGGATGAAAGAGCAGATCACCAGTGATCGTGCGGGAAAAGTTGCCCATGCGACGGAACTGGCGCTGATGCTCAAGGACCTTAATGAGCTCAACAAACCAACCATCGCCCGCGTCAACGGTCAGGCCTACGGCGGAGGAATCGGATTGATGGCGGTGTGTGACATCGTCATCGCGCTGGAGACCGCCAAGTTTGCCATGGCCGAAACCCGCCTGGGGTTGATCCCGGCAACCATCGGCCCGCTTGTCGTTGCCAGGATCGGAGAGACGGCAACCCGTCGTGTGGCGCTCAATGCCTGTCTATTCGATGGCCGCGAGGCCGTTGGTCTTGGACTGGTCAGTGAAGCCGTGGCGGAATACGGACTGGACGCTGCCATAGACAAACATATCGATTTGTTTTTGCAGTGCGCACCGGGGGCCATCGCCGATACCAAAAACTGGATACGGGTTTTGGCGCATAATCTTGATAACGACCACCTCGCGACTTCGGCCCAACGTCTGGCTGATCGTTGGGAAGACGAAGAAACAAAAGAAGGCCTCAGATGTTTTTTTGACCACACCAAACCGCGTTGGCAGGACAAATAAACCATCAAACTAGATTTGATCAGAGCTTTTGCAACATGGCGGGGGCCGCACGCATACTATCATCAATCGACGATGCGAAATCCCACTTTCAGAACCACCTGATAATGGCCGACTTTTCCGTCTTCGATATGACCACGGGTCTCCATCACTTCAAACCATTCGAGATGTTTGAGCGACTTTGCCGCCGTGGCAATGGCGTTCTGAATAGCGTCTTCAATACTGTTGGGGGACGAACCGACAAGTTCAACTTTTTTATAGACATGATTGGACATGGTTTTATCCTCATTTATTCAAGTGAACAAAATACCGATAGATCACGTGCCGCCATTGGTGGGCATAATAACAATCTGCATTCACATAAATAACGGCGATCTTCAAATGATAGTTTTCCCCGGTAATAACAAGCACCGAAATATCCTGCGACGGATCGTGAGGTGAGGCCGGTATCTTACGCGGTGAAAATCATGTTTTCTCCACCCTCACCGGCACCGATTGTGATGGTTCCTTTTTTGTTGAATTTTGTGGCATTACCCAACAGATTGAGCAGCAGTTTTTATAGACGTCTGGGTTCACTGATCAGGGCTGTTCAACGCTAGTTACTTGAAGCGATAGGCAAGCACCCTTTTGATGTCGAGTGCGTTGCACCACAGGGCGTCTGCGATGTTGCCTTCGTTGTTTGTGCGCATGATATTGAGGGCGAAGC
>JAESUA010000369.1 GCA_016763255.1 Magnetovibrio sp.
ATCGTCCAGATGCCGGGCGGGGTTCCGGTTGGAACCTTGGCCATCGGCAAACCCGGTGCGATCAACGCGGGACTGTTTGCCGCCAGCATCGTCGCCCTTCAAGATAATACAATTGCTGCTAAGCTTGAAGAATGGCGCGCCGATCAAACCGCTGACGTCGCCCAAGAACCCACTGATTAAGACCCCACCAATTTAGACAGGTATATGACCGTGCAAGACCCCAACGAACCCATCAAACCCGGCTCCGTCATCGGCATCATCGGCGGCGGCCAATTGGGTCGCATGACCGCCGTCGCGGCGGCTGAACTGGGCTATCGTGTGCACGTCTTCACCCCCGAAGAAAACAGCCCCACCGCCCAAGTGTGCGAACACGCCACCGTCGCCGCATATGACGACCAAGACGCCATCGAGGCTTTCGGCCAAAATGTTGATGTGGTGACGTTCGAATTTGAAAACGTCCCCGCTGAGACCGTGCGCCATCTTTCCCAACTGGCACCGGTGCGCCCCAGCTGGGAATGCTTGGCGGTATCCCAAGACCGGGTGAAGGAAAAAACCTTCTGCAACGATTTAGGCATTGAAACCGCGCCGTGGAAAGAAGTCACCAACCCCATGGAGCTGTCCGTGGCAATGGCCGAAATCGGCACCCCAGCGGTGCTCAAAACCACCCGCATGGGCTACGACGGCAAGGGTCAGGTGCGCATTCATGCAGACACCGACCCCAATCAAGCCTGGGAACAGTTGGGCGGCGGCCCAGCCATCCTTGAAGGTTTCATCAATTTTGAGTTGGAAATTTCGGTGATCACCGCACGGCGTCCAAACGGTACCATGGCGTCGTTCGATGTGGTGGAAAACCGCCACAAGGACGGCGTCCTCGACATCACCATCGCCCCCGCCGACATCCCACAAGACCTTGCGGATCGGGCCTGCGCCATCGGCCAGAAAATGGCCGACGCCCTCGATCTGGTGGGCCTGTTGGCGGTGGAGTTATTTGTCACCCATGATGACAAAGGCAACGCCCATCTGCTGGTCAATGAAATGGCCCCACGCCCGCACAATTCCGGGCACTGGACCCAAGACGGCTGCAAAACCAGCCAGTTTGAACAGTTCGTGCGCGCCGTCACCGGCGTGGCCTTGGGCACGCCGCAACGCCATTGCGACACGGTGATGAAAAACCTTCTGGATGCCGATGCCTTGCTGTGGGAACAACAACTGTCTGATCCCGACAACAAACTGCACCTCTACGGCAAATCAGAACCGCGCACCGGACGCAAAATGGGCCACATCAACCGGTTGTATACCAAAGGCAGCCAACCCAAGTGTTAGGTTAGCCCTTAACCCTTTGCGCAAAAACAACATCTCTAAACATTAATTTCGCCAAACCTTAGCGTGCTCAGACCATTTTCAAGATGCTGCATATTCTAAGGTCATATGAGATTGTGACGGCTTTAAATTATGAACCATGACCCAAACTTCAGCATTGATTTGAATGGCACGACAAAGCATAAGTTTTCACGCCAAATCTCTACCTATATGCAGCAGGTCACCATTATGGGGACCGGTATTCTCATCCTGTTTTTCGGTATCTTGACCTTGCTCTACAGTGAGGGAACGAAATTGGTAGAGCGCGACACGCCACTTCTCACCGCAAGTATCAATGTGCAGGTGCAAATCGGAGAATTTCACCTTTGGTTTGAGGAAATGCTTCAAGGAGATGCGTCCCTCACCGAGGATGCCGTTTGGGCATATATTGATGTGGCGGACGACACGATCCATACCATGTTGGCTGGCAGCGTAACGCCAAAAAGTGTATTCCCCCGCCTAGAAGATCCGCAGCTGATTCCCATTCTCAAGCACACCGAAAAACTCATTCATGAGCTCAAGGGGATCGCAACATCTCGTCTTCAAAACCGTGCATCCAGCTTGGCCGGAAGCCAAGTTGATCAACGTTTTGATTCCATATATTTAGAAATTGTTGAAAATTCAAAGTTGCTCACAAAGAAGCTGTCGTTGTTGATTGACAAACGATATCAACAGTATCGTGTCCTCATCATCGTTCTTGGCGGCATCGCATTCATTATTTTTATTTTGGGCGGATGGTTTTTTCTACGGCTTGAACGCCATCGCCAAGCGGCAGAACATAAACTTAACGACGCCAATAAAGAACTGGACTTGACGGTTCAAAAACGCACGAAGGAACTGGGCAAAAACATCCGGGAACTCAATTTTCAGAAACTCGCCGTCGATGAACACGCCATCGTCAGCATCACGGACGTCAAAGGCAACATCACTTACACCAATGACAAGTTTTGCCAGATCAGTGGTTATTCCCGTGATGAATTGTTGGGCCAGAATCATCGCGTCCTGCTCTCCGATGAACACCCGCCAGAATTTTTTGCCGATATGTGGAAAACGATCGCAAATGGCAAGGTTTGGCAGGGTGAAATCAAAAACAAGCACAAGATCAAAGGGTATTATTGGGTTCGCACAACCATCGTGCCAAACTTGAACGCTGAGGGAAAACCTTTCCAATACACCGGCATCCGAACTGAAATCACCGAAAATAAAACACTGGAAGCAAATTTAGCCCTCTCCAAGATAGAGGCTGACAACTCTAACCAGGCCAAATCTGAATTTTTGTCTTCCATGAGCCATGAGTTGCGCACGCCGATGAACGCCATATTGGGGTTCGCCCAAATGCTTGAGTTCAATCCCAAGGAACCGCTCACGCAAAACCAAAAGACCAGCGTGACCCATATTATGAAGGGCGGACAGCACCTTCTGGATTTGATCAACCAGGTTCTCGATCTCGCCAAAATTGAAGCCGGAGAAATGGGCCTGTCTATCGAAGATGTATCGTTTGGCACCATCCTTGATGAATGTCTGCCGCTGATCCAAACAATGGCCGACGACCGCGGCATTCAAATCACCGTTAAAGGAGATTTCCATTCTTCACAAAAAATGCGCGCAGACCATACACGCTTAAGGCAAGCATTGCTCAACCTGATGAGCAATGCTGTGAAGTACAACAGGCAAAATGGCAAGATCATCATTGATTGTCGTGACACGCGCAGCGCCATGTTTCGCATCTCCATCACCGACACCGGTGAGGGTATCTCTAAGAATAAACAGCATCAGTTGTTCAAGCCGTTCAGTCGACTTGGGGCGAAAAATACCGAGATCGAAGGTACCGGCATCGGCCTAACCATCACCAAAAAAATTATCGAAGGCATGGATGGTCGTATCGGCGTCGATAGCGAGTTCGGCGTAGGATCGACTTTCTGGATAGAACTTCCCTTGAGTGAACGAAAGCTGATTGACGTAGAAGATACCGGAATTCATGACGCGGATGATGCTGTCAAACGATTGCCCGATATTGACGGCATGGTCCTTTATGTGGAGGACAACCCGGCCAATTTACAATTGATGGAAATGATCATCGAGAGCATTGAAGGACTGTCCATGGTCTCGGCCCATAACGCCGAACTGGGCATTGAGTTGGCCAAGAGCAACAAACCCGACATAATCATTCTTGATATCAACCTTCCCGGTATGGATGGGTTTGCGGCGCTCAAGACACTGCAAGGTCTGGAAAACACCCAGGATATTCCTGTTGTTGCGCTCAGCGCCAACGCCATGCCCAAAGACATTCGAAAAGGTATCGAGGCTGGCTTCAATAAATACCTGACCAAGCCGATCAAGGTCGATGAAGTCGTCAGCGCCATCAAGGATCTTGTTAAAAGCTAAATCGGAGAAACGTTAAGCCTGCCCGCTGACACCGCTGTAGCTGGCGGCGGTGGTGGCGTGGCTGAGACTTTTTTCGATTTCTTGGACCGAGATGCGTTGTTCTTTGACCGCTTGCAGCAATTCGATTTCCAACGCTTGGTTTTTGTCCAAATGCAGGGACACGGCGTGGCGGATGAAATCTTGAGCCTGGCGGTCGACGCCTTTGTTGGACAACGCGCTGGAGATCAGCTCACGGCGCACCAAAGATGGAAACTTCAAGACTTCGATGGTCACCAATTTTTTCACCTGCAGCGGTATCAGCTGGGTGGAAAAAATGCGGTCCAGACAATAGCTGTAGATGCCAAAATCGAGCCGTCCTGCAACCGAGTGGGTGAAATCAACAAAGTCATCGATAAAGGTGCCCGACGACACCCGGCCTTCGATCATCTGGCGCACCACTTCCAAAAATTTACGATAGCGCGCGCGGGCCGGGTTGAGGTCATCACCCAGCAACGCTTCAAGTTCGCGGATGCGGGCTTCACGAAAACCGGACTGTAGCACCGCCGCCGCCCCTGCGCGCACCTTCGGCGACAAGGATTGGGTTTCGATCAGCTCGAACAATTCTTCGAACGATTCGCGCCGCACGTCGTCCATACTGGCGGCACGGCGCGCCAGCGGCACCAATGCGGCACGGGCCACCAAATCATCCTTGGAACAAATCGCTGCCACCGCATGGGCGTCTTTGGGGATGGACAGCTTGCCGGTCGAAAAATCATCGGTGATGATAAATCGGCCATTAGCCTGAAAGGTCAAATAGCGGCCGATCCTTGAACACGCGACAAAGTGATCGGCAAGGCCGATGCCCTTCATGACATTGCTTTGCAAATTGGCTTGAGTGCCGTGTGCATTTACACTCATGAATGAATTCCCATCGCTACGTTCCTCAAGCCACCCTCACTGTTTTCCATTAGTAGCGCATTTGAGCGCTGCTTTTGAATTTCATAAACAGGCCGCTCTTCATCACATTGGCGAGCGCATCCATCATCTTAGCCTTCATCGGGGGGAGTTTCAGCACATCATCGATGCGCCGCCCCAAAAAGTCCCAGGTATCTTCAAAATTTTCCGACTGATCGTTCAGCCAATACAAAACCGTAGGCCCATAGACAGATGCCAGCAGCCCGCGCTTGGTGTAGTAGTTGAAATCCGCAGAACGATCCCCGGCCATGTACCAAATGTGATCCACCGTGGTGTGGGTGATCTTCGCCATCAAGCCGAGGTGCAACGGGTTGGCCAAAACGCTGAGGCCACCGCGCACCGCTTCGCGATGCGGGGCCAAATATTCCAAACGCGCACGAACGCCAAAAACCACCCGGTCGCGAACGCGCATGCTATCCAAATCCGCGGCCTCCATGGCCTTGATCATTTCACGGTCACAAATGGTCGCAAAAAGGGCAATCGCGTCCACCGCCCCTTCGGGGAACAAACGCTTGGCGGTGTTGGCATCAAAACCAACATCTAGGGCCCCGGCACTCAGCGCTGCCTCACCCCAGCCATCAAACGCCACATGGGGCGCAGCGGCCAGCACGATGGCCTCTTTTTTCTCATCGCGAGACATCTTCTTTTTAGCGGCGCTCATGCACTCAAATTCCTGTCTATTGATCTTCGCCAAGGTTCTCATCACTGCGCGTTTGCGGGCCTCGACGAGTCAGTTCCTCGCTGAAACCAAAACGGCTCATATCTTCAATCCGGTAGGGATATAAAATCCCATCCAGATGGTCACATTCGTGCTGCACCACGCGGGCGTGGAACCCCGTGGCTTCTTGCTCGAAACGTTGACCATCAAGATCATACGCCCAATAGCGAATATGCGTAAAGCGCGGCACTTCACCCATCATACCGGGAATCGACAAACAGCCTTCCCAACCAAGCTCTTTTTCATCGCTCAACGGCTCGATTTCCGGGTTGATCAGCACCGTGAGCGGCACGCCTGTGCCCTCCCCGCCCTCGGACCGGTCGCGTTCGGGATAGACCGTAAAAATCACCATGCGCATCGGCATATGAATTTGCGGCGCGGCCAAACCGGTGCCGCTTGCGTCATGCATGGTATCGATCATGTCTTCGGCCAAAACGGCGATTTCAGGGGCCGTGGGGTCATCAATCGGGGCCGCCACAGCACGGAGAATCGGGTGGCCCATGCGGGCAATTTTCAAAATGGCCATAATTGTATCCGTATTTCTCCAATCCATAGGCTGCTTTCTTGGCCAAGGCAGCGCGCCCTGCTCGCCCCCAGCGCTTGAGGGACAATAAAACCACCCCTCGCAAAACCAGCATAAGCTTCACATATATACGTACGTGTGGTAGAACACGCATCGTTCCGCCCACTGTGGTGCGGAAACGGTTGAAAATCAAGGTTTACGCCTCGGTTTCCAGCTGAAACTTAACTTGAAAGGATGTGATTAACGTGCAAGTTGTCGTTCGTGATAACAACGTTGATCAGGCGCTGAAAGTTCTTAAGAAGAAGATGCAGCGGGAAGGTATTTTCCGCGAGTTGAAACTTCGCAAGCACTTTGAAAAGCCCTCTGAAAAACGCGCACGCGAAAA
>JAESUA010000370.1 GCA_016763255.1 Magnetovibrio sp.
CCCCCATCAGCGCCTACCGCCCACGCCAATGGCGCGGCGCGCTGTTGCCGTCTCAGGCCAAGGTCAGCTTTGAGGTGATTGATCCCAAGTTGCGCCCGGTCAACGCGGTGGCCGATGACTTGGCGGTGCGGGACGTGCGCACTGTGGATGTGGTGGAAGACCGTTCCATCGCGCCGGTTTTGTTGTTCGATCCCGAACACAACATGGAAGAACGCATCTTGCGCGAACAGTTCTTGGTTTAAGAAACCTAAATCTTAGGTGCCTTTTGCCCAATCGCGTCCTGGACCGAGGCAAAACCATCGGCTTTCAGTAACAGTGCCAATTCTCGATTGACGCGCATCGCCAAGGCCGGGCCGTGATAAATCATCGCGGAATACAGCTCGACCAGCGATGCCCCGGCGAGGATCTTTTCATAAGCCCCATGGCCATCCTCAATACCACCGACACCGACCAGCGCCATTTTGCCCCCCGTTGCCGCATACATTTCGCCCAACACCCGGGTCGAGGCTTCGAACAACGGCCGACCGCTGAGGCCGCCACCTTCACCACGGTGCGCGCTGCGCAGCGTGTCGGGGCGTTCGATGGTGGTGTTGGTGACGATCAGGCCATCGATGCCGATATCTTGACTGACATGGGCAATATCGGCCTTATCTTCATCCGTCAGATCCGGGGCGATTTTCAGCAACAATGCTGGGGTGCGACACGCTGTGGTCGCTTCCGCCAATGCCGCCTTGGTGCGACTTAAAAGTTCACGCAAGGGTTCGGGCCCCTGTAGCGCGCGCAGCCCCGGCGTATTGGGGCTCGAAATGTTGATCACCATAAAGTCGGCAAGGGTGCCAAAGTTGCGCGCACCGATTTCATAATCGGCGGCCGCATCTTCGGTGTCTTTGTTTTTACCCAAGTTCACGCCGACGATGCCCCGCCCCCGATCACGGTTTTGCAAGCGCGCGATGGACGCATCATGACCTTCGGAATTGAAGCCCATGCGGTTAATCACCGCTTGGTCGCGCTCCAGACGGAACAAACGCGGCTTGGGGTTGCCCGGTTGCGGACGCGGCGTGATGGAACCAACTTCGACAAAGCCAAAGCCTTGGGCCAACATCTGACCATGGACCCTGGCGTCTTTATCAAAGCCCGCCGCCAAACCCACCGGGTTGGGGAAATCCATCCCCCACAATTGCACCTTCAAGACTTTGTCATCTATCGGGCACGGCGAGGGCATCAGCCCCATCTCCAACGCCCGCACGGCCAAACCGTGGGCCTTTTCAGGATCAAGAAGGCGCACCAATGGCCAAAACACACGGTACGGATTAAATGTATTTTGCGACATGGCTCGCCCCTATCAGTTTTCAGACATGCTTTTAAGCGGATTCCCTAACCCAGGCCAAGACACACATATCTGTCAGCCATTATTAGCAAAATGCAAATTATAGTGGTCCATGATTGATAAAATAAGAAATTTTTGCCAAATCGCGACTCACCAATCACCATACAAATGTATGTAAGTTAATTATTACAATAAGTTAACAAAAAAATTCTGCCCTGCAAAACGCTGGCACAGCCCTTGCGAAGGTATCCATAGAAAGCGGAACGTTCATAAAAGGAGAACTTCGATGGCAACCTCTTCGCCCCCCAGCAAAGCCATCTCGTTATGGGCATTGCCCCCCAAGGCCCACTCCGAGAACGCTCCGCTTTCAAACGCTCTCTCATTCATTGAGACCCTCCAGCAGCAAGGCGTTACTTTTGCCCCGGCGATGCCGGAACCCGAAGCCCTGCAGTCTGCCGCCCGGCGCGCAAACATCACACCCAAGCAGGCTTTAGATGCCTATCTCGCCATCTTGGAATTTGAGTGATAATAACCAAGTTACAAACTTGGTTATTATCACTCAACAAACCTCTACCACCACAATTTACAGTCATTTTTAAATATTTATATCTTGATTCACAGGATCAGACTTTACATATTTAAATCGGCATAAAAGATGTCTGTTACTGATTTAATATAAGGGACGCAGATCATGTCCGGCTTTCTTCCCGAGTTTCCCGACAATGGCGTGGTGACCGTAAACCGCATCATTTTGAAACCTGAGTTTGACACCGACGACCTACAAGAACGCGTGGCCATGTTGTGTGAAAATGTCAAAACCTTCCACTCCGACACCGGATTTTATGGTGGGTTTGTGATGCTCAACTCGGGCGTGGTATCCAACGAAGGCAGCACCATCGGCCAAGCCGTGGATAGCCCGCTCAAGGATCGCGAGGCCTTAATCGTGACATTCTGGCGCTCTTTCGAAGAACACGAACAATCGCACCAAAGCAAGACTTTCCAGCCGTTGTTCCGCGATGTTTTAGATCTGTGTGAAAACGGCAACGAAGAGATTGCCTACGAAATGCTGTGGTCAGGCAAAGCCTACAGCCATGAAGAAGCCTTGGCCGCCCAGGCCGCAAAGGCGACCTTCGCGGCGTAGATGCCAGCCTCACAAACCAACCGGTCGGGAGCAGCCTTCACGTCCCCCCCTGCCCCGACCCAACCGGAAGGCCCCGCCGCCGCAAGGCGTGGGGCTTTCCTAATTTGGGTCATGAGTTTTGAGATTTTCGGAACATGAGATGTTGCTTTATGGAAAGCTGTGGAGCTTGGCGCTCGCATCAAGACCAAACTCAAAAGCGTCGTCTATTGAAAGGGTTAGTCCGCGTTTTGCAAGTTCCCTCCACCACCACGCCCAATAACCCGTTAAACTTTCGAGCAAAATGGCGACCCAAGGGGAAGGCCTTCAACACGCCATGTTGAAGCTAAAAGTTAAACACAAACTGCTCGCAATCTGGCTGGGCTCAATCATCTTGACCTTAGCGGTCATGGCAGGCCTGTTTGAATACCAAATCGCGGGCCTCCATCAAACAAATTCACGCAGCACCATTGCGGACGCCATCACAACACTCCATCAAGACTTGGAACTGGCCGCCAACCGGGTGCAACAAAGCACCTCCACGCTTTCAGCACGCACCGATCTGATCGCTTCGATGAACATGATCGACCGCTATCAAGATCACGCTAAAGACCTCCAAGACTTATTTGATGAGGAAAAGCGCAAGTTGGCCAATGAGCTCACCCAACATGCCCACGCCACCGGCACCGACCTGCTTGCGCTTTATGATTCAAAAAGTCAGCTATCTGCATTTTATGTCTCGCCCGAAGCCGGTGGCCAAGGTGCCGGCTTTGTCACATATCGAAACG
>JAESUA010000371.1 GCA_016763255.1 Magnetovibrio sp.
ACGGCTGCCGATCACGCCCCAGATGATGCGAAACACCACCACCCCCAACAACAACGTGCCGACGTAAACATGAACCATAAATAACTTGCCGTCGGCTTCCGATGAAATCCACGCCAGCGTAATCATCACCACCAAGGCCCAATGAAAAATCCGCGTGGGTAAATCCCAGACCCTAACCGTGCGCTGTGCACCACCGGCCACCGGAAGACTGGATTGGGTCTTTGCGTTGTAACGGGCATCCATGATGGTTTTTCCTTTGCGGTTATGGGCCTTGTCACCATGGACCGCGCAACATGAATGCACCCTGAATGGGCGGCTCAGCACGCATTCAGCTTGCCCGCCATATGGTGAGCCCACATGAAGCCCCCACTCCCTTTTAATGGTGAGCAACCATCCCATGGCCGACGATGAAAACACCGCCCAGACAAGTCCAACAGCCACGACCACAACCCATGTGATCACGGTCTGGGATTTGCCCATCCGTCTTTTCCATTTGGCCCTGGTGGCGGTGGTTCTGGTCGCTTATCTCAGCGCCTACGTGCTGCCGGAAAACGCCCTGGGTTTGCACCTGTGGTCCGGTTACGTCACCGTTGCATTGCTGGTCTTTCGCCTCACCTGGGGGTGGTTGGGGTCGCACTATTCACGTTTGCAAAGTTTCGCTTATTCCCCTGCGCACATCCTTAAACACCTGCAAGAACTGGCCACCTTGCGGCCCGTCACACATTACATCGGGCACAATCCTAGCGGCGCGTTGATGGTGTTCGCCCTGTTGATGGTGCTGAGCATCATCACGGTGTCGGGCTTGATGGTTTTGGGTGGCGAAGAAAATCAGGGCCCCCTGGCCGGCATCATCAGCTACGCCGTCGCAGAGCACGCCGCCACGGTGCACAATGTTATCGTTTTATTGCTGCTGGCCATGGTGGTCTTGCACATCGCCGGGGTGTTGTTGGAAACAAAACTGACCGGCCAACGATTGGTGCGTGCCATGTTCAACGGGCGCAAAACCGTGCCCCTCTCGACCCCCAGCTTGCCACTTCGCCCGGCCCGGCCTGTCACTGCGGCCGCCGTCTTGACGGTGTTCATCACCATCGCCGGGTCTGTCTTGTGGGCCCTTTCCACCATGCCCGCATCGGGCCTCATCACCCTGCCCGCAAATACTGCATATGAAGGCGAATGTGGCGATTGCCATTCAGCCTTTCACCCCAGCCTCATGCCGATCGCCAGCTGGGCCAAAGTGATGGGTGGCCTGGATGATCATTTCGGCGAAGACGCCAGCCTAGATGCTGAGACCGTAACAGACATCACGTCCTATCTCACCCAATACGGCGGCGAAAAGTGGGACACCGAAGCGTCCAATCGCTTTGCCATTCTCAATCCTGCAAAACCCCTGCGCATTACCGCTACGCCGTATTGGCTACGCAAGCATTCCGCCATTGCCCCGGCACAATTCAAACTCAAATCCGTCGGCGGAAAAACCAATTGTGGTGGTTGTCATCGCGATCAACAAAGCGGGCGTTTTGACGACCAGAACATCCAAATTCCAAAGGAGTAACGCACATGAAAATACTTTTGATCCTTGCCCTTGGCATCCTGTTGTCGAGCCCGGCCCAGGCCGATCCGCGTGATGACATCATCGCCGGCTTTAAGGCCCAAGGTGCGGGTGACGCCAACCTTGCCAACGGCCAAAAGATGTACTCAACGACCTATGGCAGCGGCAAACCCGATACCCCCAAGTGCACCACCTGCCACGGCGCAACGCCGCAGCAGGGCGGCCAAACCCGCACCGGAAAAGCCATCGATCCGATGGCCGTTTCGCGTACAGAAAACCGTTTCACCGACAAAAAGATGGTCGATAAATGGTTCCGTCGCAATTGCAAAGGGGTGATCGGGCGCGAATGCACGGCGCAGGAAAAGGTCGACTTTTTGACCTTCCTGGCGAGCCAATAAACCCGGTTTAATTTATCCGAATAGGAGATCTCTCATGAAAAAAACCATCTTCATCGCGGCAATCATCTTGGGCCTTGGCGCGACCACGGTGCAAGCCGAACGGTTCACGCCGATTAAGGACGCCAAAATTCTTGATGCCTGTGGTGAATGTCATATGACGTTCTATCCGCAAATGCTGCCGCAAGCATCCTGGCGCAACATCATCAACGATCTGTCTAATCACTTCGGCGAAGATGCCTCCATCGACGCCACCACCCAGGCCTATGTTTTAAACTATCACCTCAATGATTCCGCTGATGTGAAATCCACCCGCGCGGCCAGAAAATGGATGAAGCGAGTCAATCGCGCCAAACCGCCGACACGCATCGTCACCGCCCCGCGGTTTGTCAAAAAGCACAACGATCGCGACTTCGATCGCATGTGGAACCGGCTGAAGGTTAAATCAAAAGCCGATTGCACCAAGTGTCATAAAGACGCCCAACGCGGCCTTTTTGATGACGACTAAGGCCATGCACCATCTGGCATAAAAAAGGCCCGGTCGAAACCGGGCCTTTTTTTAATTTGGGTTATTGGCCTTTGAGGCGCTCAATTTGCGCTTGGGCCTCGGCGGCCTTTTGTGTCTCACCCAAAACCTCGTAGGCCTTGGCCAGACGTTGCCATCCAACCAGATCATCGGGCTCGTCTTTAAGTCGGTCGGCCAAGCGCTGAACCATGGAGCGGATCAAGGACTGCTGATCGCCTTTCGACATTTCTTGCGCGCCGCGGATCTGTTCCTCCGTGAGGGCGGGCACGGTGTTTGCGCCCGCAGGCGGTCCCGTGGGCGGCAGCATTTCAACCACCGGCACCGAGATGCTCATTTCATTGGCCAGCGCCTGTACACTCTCTTCGACCTGACCAACCCATTCGGCATCTGATGGTGAAACCTTCAACAACGCCAAGTATTCAGACATGGCCCCGGACAAGTCACCGCGTTGTTGGCGTTCCAGCGCCAGATAAAAATAGCTGCGCGGCTCCGATGGGTCCTTGGCCTTGATTTCCTTCAATATTTTGCTCGCCGACTGAATGACAATGGAGTCTTCGGCCATAATCATGGTTTCAACCAGCGATGCCAGGGCACCGGGATGACGATCCGTCAGGATGACCACTTGTTGATAAGATTCCACCGCCTCTACATAACGGTTCGTCATCGAATAGACTTGGCCCTGGATCATCCACGCATCGATGTCTTTGGGGTTTTCTTCAAGACGCTTGGCAATCTGCACCATCATTTGTTGGACTTCAGCTTTGCGATCGATTGAGGCCTGGCTATTTCCCTGCAATTGGCGTTGCGCCAAGGGCTGATCTTTCATCTGCGGCTGACCCAGATAAAGATAAGAGGCCACCGTCCCCACCGGCACCACAACCAGGACCGCCAGCAACAGGGCCATAGACATTTTCGGCGCAGCGACAACAGCCTTCTGAGCCGCCTCACCTTCCGAATCTTGTGCGGTCGCCAGCATCCGGCGTTCAATTTCGGTGCGCGCAGCCAAAGCTTGGCCGTCGTTCAACACCCCGCGTTCCAGGTCTCGATCAATCTCGTTCAACTGATCTTTATAGACCGTAATGTCGAATGCGGACCGGGTCGGCGCGTCAACGCCGGCCG
>JAESUA010000372.1 GCA_016763255.1 Magnetovibrio sp.
AACAAGTCATCAAAATCCATCCCCCCATCACGGTGCGCACATTGGTCATGGTGAGATTGAGAATCGCCCGATTGAGATCATCGACCTCATAGGCCGCAGCGGCGGCATCAAGGATTTGGTAGAACACCACCCCATCGGCCGTCACCATGGCATTATCCTTGGTGATGACTTCCTGGCTGGGCACGTCCATCACTTGCTCCATCATATTGAGTTGTGCTCCGATACGATCAACCACCGGCACGATCACGTGCAAACCCGGCGTCAGCGTTATCGTATAGCGACCAAAACGTTCGACGGTGTATCCCATGCCCTGGGGCACGATCTTCACCCCCATGAACACAACGGCCAGTGCAAACAGCAAAAGTGCGCCTGCAAATCCGGCAAATCCTGCTAGTTCCATTTTAACCCCCTATGAAGTCATCAACATTTGGTCGCTAGACTATGCAGGATACCCTGAAAATGATCCAAGGGTTTCCTATATGTTAGGTAAATTGATATAACGCTGTATCATAGGCTTAAGTCCTTAAATAATTAGTGGTTTATTGCTTTATGGCAGATACAGGCAAGCTCGCGTGGCCGCGAAAGGCCGATGGCACGACAGACTGGGAAGTTGTGTTCGAAGATCCGAACACCGGCTTCATTCAATTGGTCGCCAAGTCCCCGAGCCCCGAAGTCCTGCGCCAGGCCACCACCATCATCATCGACAAACTGTTCACCCGGCGCGGTGATAAAGACGAAGTCATCAACCTCAAGAACCAGCTGGAAAGCATCCTTTCCAATCCCGGTGACATCGCCTCTAAACAAGTCGGCGTCGGCGGCTTGCTGCGCCAAATTAAAGAAACACGCGTCGATAAAGCCCGGGATTATATTGAACGCAAACTCGCCGGTGCGGCCATTGATCGGCGTGCGGGACTGTTGTGGAAAATCGACTTCCTGCTCAAACCGAAGGTCTTACTGCCGGTGGGTTTTGCTTTTATTTTGCTGATCTCAGGATTTGTGTTCGTCTTGCTGCAAACAACCTTGGGTCCATCCGACCCCACCATTGTGGCCGAAGCGCCAGCCGACGTCGAAATTCCCGTCAAAGACCAAGAAAATCCGGCTGAACTGCAGCCCGCCGAAGATCTAACACAGGCCCCCGAAGCCCTTCCGAGCGATGTTGAAGAGCCCGATGATATTAAAGAACCCGAGCCCATTCGCATTTTCCTTAAGACCTTGCGCTGGCCTTTGTCGTCCATGAGCACCAAGGAGCGCCCGCAATATTTTTCGGTGATTCTGTATGTCGATGATTGGGACACCAAAATTCAAGTTTGCCGCCGCGTTGCCAACGTCATGGATAAGCTCTACCTCGCGTTCAATTTTGCGCTGCCGCAAGACCGCAAAGCACGAGACATTGAATTGGCCGAGTTGGCGGGATTGATCCCGTCAGCCGTCAACCAAATTTATGGGACCGAACTGGTCGTAAAATCAGATGTCTACCGCTATGGTCAACAAGGCTTCAAATCAGCCCCACGACCACCTTATTGCAATTCACCTGACAAACCATGATCACCATCAGGTGGTGAGCTGATCGGTTGCGCCGTCTTCATCATCGTTGATGGCCAAATAGCCCGTAACCTTGGACATCGGCACCGTAAAGCTAAAGCGTGCGCCCAGACCGGCTGGGTTATCATCCACCCAAATACGACCACCCAAAAAGGTGATGATTTGGCGGCAAATGGCCAGGCCAAGCCCGGTGCCACGCGGCATCATGTCGGTGCCTTGATTCAACTGGTGGAACTTCTCGAATACCTCAGCCTTCTTTTCATCCGGAATACCTTCACCATTGTCGCTCACACTGATGTGGAGGTGGCCGTCTTTGACCCGCGCGGTGACACCGACCTGGCCACCTGGGTGACGGCAGAACTTAACCGCATTGGACAACAAATTGATCAGAACCTGTAGCAATTGGTCGTGATCGGCCTTAACCATCGGCATGCCTGCAGGCAGATCAACTTTTAGGGTCACGCCGCGTTCTTGCATCAAGCCGGTCATGCCGCCAACAGCTTCTTCAACAATGGGCCGCGGGTCGATGTTCGCCAACATCCAGTCCATTTGCCCGGATTCCATCTTTGCCAAGTCAAGAATTTGGTCGATCAGCCGTGTCAGGCGCTCACTTTCTTTATGAATGACCAATAAAAACCGCGAACTCTCTTCTTCACTGATATCCGGGGTATCGGACAAAATTTCCGAAAATGCACGGATCGAAGTCAACGGGGTGCGTAATTCATGGGAAATGGTGTTGAGGAAATCATCCTTCAACATGTCCAATTCCTTGAGCCGTTCGTTGGCCGCTTGTAACTGCGATGTGGTGTCTTGCAATTCTCGTGATTTGGTTTCCAACATGCGCGAGTACTGAATCGCTTGGCTGGTTTCATCGAGAATTTTGTACATTTCATCAAGGCTGACGATGCCGCCTTTGACCACCGAACCGATCATCACGCGTGCCGTCGCAGAGCCCACCGCACCGGCCAACATTTTTTCTGCACGGTCCAACCATGCGGTGTCCGCCACCTGTGACGGCAGCAGCTCTACGCCTTGTTGACTGGCAAATTTATGAAAAGACTTTTGAGCACGTTCTTCACCAACAAACCGCCCGACCAAATCGCGCAAATCGGCGATGGATGCAGACCCTTGCAAAAAACGCGAATCCTTGAGCCCTTCGGTATACAAAAACACATCGACGAACATAGTGCCTTGAATGCGCTCGATGGTGCTTTGCCGCGTGACCAACGACACCATGACATAAGCCCCAATGTTGAACAGCATGCTCCAAAATAAGGCGTGCGAAATTGTATTAAAACCTTCCATGCCAAACAGCGCATAAGGTTTCAAAAAGGCTATTCCAAACAAGCCGTAATCAATGAAACTGATGGGCAGCCAGCCCGATTGTGCGAAGGATGGCAACAGCAATGTATAGGCCCACACCAAGGTGCCCAACGCCATGCCCATCATCGCGCCTTTCAACGAAGCACCTTTCCAAAACATCCCGCCCAAGATGGACGGGGCGAATTGTGCGGCGGCGGTAAACGACACCAAGCCGATGGTCACCAAAGAATATGATCCCGAAGCGATACGGAAATAACCGTAACCCAAGATCAAAATAGCGATGATCGAAGCGCGACGGATCAACAACAACAGACCGGTCAAGTCGCTACGTTTATCCAAATCCACCCAGCGCCACTTTACCAGCAAGGGCACCACGATGTTGTTGCACACCATGGTGCTAAGGGCGATGGCGGCCACGATGACCATGGACGTCGCCGCTGATAGGCCGCCGATAAAAGCCAGCAAGGCCACAGATGCCTGGCCGTAAAAGATCGGTACGGTGAGCACAAACATATCCGCGTCAACACCGCCTTGGGCGAACGCCATGCGCCCACTGATAGCGATCGGCAAGACGAAGATATTGATCGCCAATAAATACAACGGGAAAAGCCACACCGCGGTACGCAGGTGGCTTTCATCGGTGTTTTCCACCGCCGTAATATAAAACTGACGCGGCAAACAAATGATCGCCAACATTGACAAAATGATCATGGTGATCCAATTGCCATAGCCCCCGCCGGGGTTGATGGTGAACAAATTTTGCAGATCAGCCTGGGCGGCTTGCTCGAACAAATCGGTGAAGCCGTTATAGACGCCGTAGGTGACAAATATGCCCACCGCCAAGAAGGCAACCAATTTGACGATGGATTCAAAGGCAATGGCCGCGACAACGCCTTCATGGTGTTCGCTGGCATCGATGTGACGGGTGCCAAACAGGATCGAAAAAATCGCCAAGGCCAAGGCGATCAAAAACGTGGTGTCGAGGCCGAACTGGCTCAGCACCGGGTTGATGCCGCTGGTATCCCCCGAATAATTTGTGATGATTTCAAAACTGGTGGCGATAGATTTGAGCTGCAGTGAAATATAAGGCGTGGTGCCGATCACCGCGATCAAGGCCACCAGTCCACCCAAGCGTGAACTTTTGCCATAGCGCGAGGAAATGAAATCAGCGATCGAGGTGATGCGGTTAACCTTGCAAATGCGCACGATTTTGACCCACACCACCGACCACACCACGAAAATTAAGGTCGGGCCGATATAAATCGGTAAAAAATCAAGTCCTGAGCGCGCCGCCAAACCGACCGAGCCGTAAAACGTCCATGAGGTGCAAAATACCGCAATCGACAGGGTGTAAATGTATGGATTTCGCGTCAGGCTTCGGCCTTGCTCCGCCCGTTTATCGCCAAAGTACGCAATCGCGAACAAAGTTCCGAGATAAGCGATGGATACGATTGCGACCAGACCACCATCCATGACTAGTTTAATC
>JAESUA010000373.1 GCA_016763255.1 Magnetovibrio sp.
ACAATACCAAATGTGGCACGGCCTCGCCCTGCTGGGCATCGGGTTGATGACCGTGCGCGTCCCCGGTAAAGCCCTGCCCATCGCGGGCATGCTGTTCCAGGCGGGTATCGTTTTGTTTTCCGGAACGCTTTATAGTTTTGGCGCATTGTCGATGGTGCCCTTCGAAGGCGCGGCCCCGGTCGGGGGCGGGCTGCTGATCATCGGTTGGCTGATCTTGGCCATTGCTGGAGCGCGTAACCTCAAGTCCACTTAAACACACAAACGACGGTCAAGAATTAGTGCAGCCGTCACACCCCATAGCGGGCTATATTGAATACACTTATAATTTATTGCATAGATCGTACCGCCAGCAAAGGGCCCTCCCACCATGTCCATGGATCGTGAGAAGTCGCTCACATACGTCGTTAATCACATTTCACGCCAGCTGAGCCAAGCGCTCAATGCCGAACTGCAATCGCACGGCGTCGCGCCCGGCCAGTTTCCGGTGTTGCTGTGTTTGTGGGAACAAGACGGGCTGAGCCAACGCGAACTCTATCAACGGGTCAAAATCGAACAGGCGACCATGTCCAATACCCTCAAGCGCATGGAACGCGATTGCCTGATTTATCGCGAAACCGACCCTGAGGACCGCCGCTCCACGCGCATCCATCTGACCGGCATGGCCAAAAATCTCGAAGCCAAACTGACCAAAGGGGCCAAGGCGGTCAACAAGGTGGCACTAGAAGGCTTAAAGAAAAAAGACCGCAAGCAGGCCATGGAATGGTTGGACTTGATGGTCGAAAATCTCGACAAGGCCGCACAAAAAGCCCCCGTCAAGCTCGACTGACCCATCAGCTCACAAAATTCTCCGTTTCAACTGTCATCAACGATTGACCCAAACCGCCCAGGTGTGGATAGTGCGCCCCATCAGATTTGAATCAATATAACCTAAAGAATCATGGAGTTATCATGACAGCAGACGATCACCGTAAAGTCGCCCAGTGGCACCTCAAGCAAGCCGACTTGCACGAAGACGAAGGCGGCTACAAGTGCGGCTGCCCGGCCAATGACGAAAACTCAAAAATCATCGAAATCGTCAATTCCGGCGTGATCGAAGAAGATCTGTCCTGCTCCTTGGGCGGCTGACGCTACCGGACTTTGGCCCCCAGGTTATGTTGGTGGGCCATAAGGACAAAAAATACAAAAGGGTCGCTCCATCGGGGGCGGCCTTTTTTTGTGGGGCAAATTAATGGCGAGCCAAACACCAATGTCCATACCCCATTCATGGTATGGACACATGCCTCTGAATATCCTTAGAAATGTTCTAACCCCATCAAGTCTTGATGGTCTAAAGATATATTAGGTGCCCCATGAAAACTTTGCCCCGTGACGTTGCCCGCAAGTGTTTGCGTTCCGCGCTGTTAGTCACAACATCCACCCTGCTTTTGAGTGCGGGTGCAAATCAAGCCCAAGCGATAACGACCTATACCTGCGCCAACATCGCGAGTTCACCAATCAACGGCACATACACTGCCCGCGGATCTGCATACGTACTCTTAACCGCCGGTGATGTGTTGACCTTTACCGCAAAGACATCGGTTAATGGCGTTTTTCTCATCCGCGCATCTACCATCATTGCAAGCCAAACTGCTACACCTGCAGCCACCTATACATTCACCTATACGGTGCCCAAAACTGGCAACATAAGATTTACAATTCACCGAACTGCCCCTGGTAAGCCTACGGTCTATACGGTCGGCTGTAATGTGCCTGCTGCATCAACAACCACAACGACAATACCAAAGCCGCGCTCCAAGGCCTTGCAAGCCAGCTTGTCGGCGACGCAAAGCGCCATGACCACGACCAATGTCGCCCAGCATCTGCAAGGTTTTGTCGGCGGCCCGCGAAGCACCGGATCGACGCCCACGGCCTCAACACCCAGCGCTTCAGCTCCCACAGCCTCGACGCCCAGCGCAACATCCGGCGGTGGCACAAGTTCTAGCGACGGCGGAACCAGCACGGGTGGAACAGGAACCAGCACAAATAACGAAGAAAGCCAAACCAACTTTTCATCAACCGGAGCGGTCTTCAGTCCCACTTTTGGTGACCCGGTGACGGCCCTACGCAGCCAGTATGAAAACTTCATGGGCCAGACATCGCAGAGCCAAGGCGTCAAGCTGCGCGACATGCTGACGATGTTCAACTTCGACACCTCAAACATGGCCGCCCCAGCTTTGCAGGCCGCGCAAGACGCGACCACCACTGACGCAATTGGTGGACACGGTGCAATCGGGCAGCGCAGGTTGTTGGACGCCCTGGGCAATGCCTCGATTTGGGGTTATGGCTCTTATTCGACCATGCAAAGCACCGCCACGGACGGCGAATACACCGGCAACAGCGCCGGTTACACCCTCGGCGGCGATGTCCAGTTGTCCGAAAAATTGGTGCTGGGCGTGGCCCTGGGGTACAGCGACAGCGACATTACCACCACCTATAATTCGGGTACCCATGATGAAACGGCGTGGAACATCAGCCCCTATGTATCGTACCGTTTGACCGATAATTTATCCTACACCGGGCTGGTCGGGGCCAGCATCGGCACCATCAAAAATTCACGCGACAATATGGCCACCACCGGAAAAACCGACACCAAAAGCTATTCTGCCCACAACGCCCTGTCTTATGGCGTGGCCCAAACGTCTGAGCTGCCGGGACTGTCGGCAACCATCAGCCACAGCTACACCCACAAAGAAACCGATGACTACAACGAATCGGATGGAACCTTTAACGCCAAGGCCACCACCAACACCGCGCAGCTGTCGTTTAAAGGTGAAGCGGCGCAAAACATCACCGTGCAAGGCGTCAATTTGAACGTTTTTGCCAACAGCGCGTTTTTGCATGACCTGATCGATACCGTCAACGACGACGCCAATGCGGTGGATGTATCCGCCGGGCTGCGTTTTCCCACCACTGCGTCGGGGTGGTTTGGCAGTGTTTCGGGGACCAAACAATTTTTGCGATCTGATTACAGCCAGTGGTCGGTGCAAGGGCTGATTGGCTACAACTTACCGCGCGTTGGCAAAATGACCCAGCAAGCTTCATTGCAAAGCCA
>JAESUA010000374.1 GCA_016763255.1 Magnetovibrio sp.
AGCCTGAATGCCATCCGCAAAAGTCGCAAAGCCGGTGGCGTTGTGCCAACCAAACGGCGGCAACGCAACTGGGTGCATGCACTGCCGTTCAAAATGCGCTTTCGCCGCTCCAAGCTGTACATCAGCGCGATTTTGCCCATCGGCATCGGTGTGCTGGTCGGTATTTTGTCGGCGATCATGGGTGTCGGCGGCGGCTTCATCATGGTTCCGGCGATGATTTACATGCTGGGCATGCCCACAGCCGTGGTGGTTGGCACCTCTTTGTTCCAAATCATCTTTGTGACCGCCAACGTCACGGTGCTGCAATCGGTCAACAACTTCGCGGTCGATGTGGTGCTGGCAATGCTGTTGCTGTTTGGTGCGGTGATCGGTGCCCAGTTTGGCGCCAAAGCCGGGGCCAAACTGAAAGGCGAGCAGTTGCGTGTGCTTTTGGCCATAATGGTCCTCGCCATGTGCATCAAAATTGGCCTTGATTTGACGCTCACGCCGGATGAATTTTATGCCATCGGCACAACGGGAGGACACTGATCATGCGTAAAGCTTTAAGCAGCCTGTTCATCGTTCCCCTTCTCGTCGCGCTGCACACCGCACCGGCACACAGCGAAGGTCTCGACGTTGATTTGTCCAAGCCTGATGTGCGATTGGATGTCTCGTTCAAAGGTTCCGAGTTGTTGCTATTTGGTGCTAAGGACCGTGATGCAGATATCATCGTCGTGGTACGTGGCCCAGACAAAAACACCCCCATCCGGCATAAAAAACGGGTGGCTGGCATTTGGGTGAGCACCGACGAAGTGGTGTTTGAAGATGCACCGGCGTTTTACGCCCTGGCGGCAACCAAACCGGTCGATTTCATCTTGCCCAAAGAAATTTTGACGCAAGAGCGCATCGGCACAGACTATCTGAATCTGAAAGCCAAATCCGCCCCCGACGGCGTGGATGCAAAAACCATCCAAGAGTATCGCGATGGATTGGTCCGCAACATGATCGCCAAGGGGCTGTACAGCGGTGAAAATGCCCCTATCGATCTGGTTGGCAAGCAACTGTTCCGCACCACGCTATGGTTTCCCGCCAACATCCAGGTCGGCGACTATGTCGTCGATACGTACTTGGTCAAAAACAGCCGAATCGAAAGTCATCAATCAGCCCAATTGCAGGTGCATAAAGTGGGCATCGAGGCTGAAATATTCAGTTTTGCGCACGAACACGCCTTGATTTACGGCCTGCTTGCCATCCTCATCGCCGTGGTGTCAGGATGGAGCGCAAACGCCGTATTTAGAAAAAGGGGCTAAGGCCACATGAGTGACACGACGACACCCATCAAAGACAAGGAATTCACCTTCCTGTGCGTGGTCGATGAAAGCCCCGAACTCGGCCCGGCACTGCGTTTTTCGTGCCAACGCGCCAAACGGGTTGGCGGGCGCGTAGCCCTGGTCTATGTCATCCAACCGGCCGAATTCCAGCACTGGATGGCGGTCGGCGATTTGATGCAGGAAGAAGCCCGCGAAGAAGCCGAGGCACTTCTTTCGGAAACCTCCGATAAGGTCGTCTTGGCCACCGGCAAGGTACCGACCATTCATTTGCTTGAAGGCGACACCGCCGAAGAGCTAATTAACCTGGTCGACGAAGACAAAACCATCTCGCTGCTGGTGCTTGGCGCGGCCACGGGCAAAGATGGCCCCGGCCCGCTGATCAGCTATTTCATCGAAAAAGCCGCTGGTCGTCTGCATGTGCCCGTCACCGTGGTGCCCGGCAACATGACCGACGAAGAAATCGATAACATCACTTAGGATCTGACGGAAGGACGCTACCGCATGCTGGAGTTAAGGCCCAATTGCGAATGCTGTGACATTGACCTTCCGCCCGAAAGTCCCGATGCCAGGATTTGTACATTTGAATGCACCTTCTGTGCGCCTTGCGCCGAGGACAAACTGAACAACGTCTGTCCCAACTGCGGGGGCAATCTAGTGGTCCGTCCAATCCGCCCTGCGGCTGCATTGGAAAAAAATCCGGCATCCGAAAAACGCATCCTCAAGCCGGAAGGTTGCGTTCCCGCCCCGGAAAATATCTAAGCCTATGGCGGCAAAAAAAGCCATTTTGGTTTGTATCAATCCCCGTTCCGGAGGTCCCGCCTGTATCGGCGAACAGTCTAGGATCGTGTTCAGGGCTTTGCACAAACGGGCCAAGGAACGCGGCGGCGAGGTTGAGATCAAGCGTAACGTCTGTATGGGCTATTGCAGCCAAGGGCCCAACGTCAAAATCCTCGGCGGGCCATTTCACCACGAAGTCACAGTGGACGACGTCGATCGCATCTTGGATCTGGCGCTGCATGCAAAATAAAAGGCCCAGGATAGTCCCTGAGCCTTTTGCTTTTCAAGACCCGGCCCTAACGCACGATCATCACCGAGTTAAAGGCATTTTGCATCACCTTCAATGCAACCGAGCCCATAAAAAAGCGCTCCAGCCCCGTTTTGCCGCTGTCGGCGATGACAATCAGCGAATAATCCGGCCCCGCCTCGACGATCTCATTCACCGGGTCGCCGACTTTGGTGATGGTTTCCAGAACATTGATATCCAGATCGACCAGTAATTTACGGGCCTCACTGACGGCGGTTTTGGCCTCTGGCTCACTCTCCACATCCAAGGCCACCGACATCAAGCTGACGGGGCATTCACATAGGGCCGCAATATAAGCATCCTTTTTGACCATTTCCGTGGAGGCATCCGATCCGTCGGTGCACACCAGATGGCCGTGGCCAATTTCCAGGTCCCGTGCGACCAACACCGAACACGGTGCATGGATGGCAATTTTTTGCGCAACCGCCGGATCAAAAAATCCACGAATGGCCCGGCCACCCTTTTTGTCCCAACGCGCCGATGCGCCGATGATGATCAAATCGTAGTGGCCAAGTTCCCACTGATCGAGAATACCCGTGGCCACGGTGCGCGCGACCTTCAGCTTCAAGACGATTTTTTTGCCGGACTTGGCGGTATAATCGATTTTATTGTCGCCTAAGTTGGTGCCGGCGATGTCGCTGTGGAAGGCCCTTTGCTCCCAGTCGTCACCCATGTTGCCCAGTTCTATCAGCAGATCACGACCTTTTTTAAGGTAGGTGATACCGGGCAATTCCAAACCCCATTCCAGCATATTTCCGCGCGCGACATCCACTTGCAGGCCACCGGAGCTCAAACCTTGATCCACCGGGCGCACGTAACACAGCACGATATCAACGTCTTCACCCTTGGCGATTTTAGCCGCATAGCGTACGCCACGATAGGATTCATCAGACCCATCGATGCACACCAAAATGCGAAAGCGCTCGTGGTGGGGCTTTTCGAGATCGTTAATTTCATTTTCTACTTCGGTTTCTTCAACGTCATCGTTCATGCGGTCATTCCTTTTGCCCGTTGTCGCGTGTCCGTTGCAAGATCATCACTGTTCAAGCCAAGCACCAAGCAAGGGCCAGTATATTGCCGCCGCTCCTAACATTATGATGGTCGACATCAGCACCATTTTCCACCCCACAATGAGAAAATCTGTGGTTTTCAGATATCCCGAGGCATAAACGATGGTACACGCCGGGGTACCTACCACGGTGAGGTAAGCAAAAGCGGAAGAAATCGCCGTAATAAAACCGATCACAATCGGGCTTTCCCCGGCCGCCACGGCCACCTTCAACACGATCGGCCCCAACACCGCCACCGCCGCACCATTGGACATGGTGTTGGTCACCGCTGTGGTCAGCAACGAAACCGCCGCCCACAGGCCCAACCCCTCGTCCATACCAAGCGGTGCCAAAAAGTCGAGGAAATTCTGCGCCACCCAAGCGGCCGCACCGGTGTCTTTCATCTGCACACCCAACGAGATCGCCGCCGCATACAAAAGCACCACACCCCAGTTTACGCCCGAATTCACATCCGGCCACGCCACCAAACCGGCCACCAAAAACGCCGCCGCGCCCAATATGGCGATGGTGCCCATGCCGTATTGGGTAGAGGCAAAAATCCATCCTAGCAGTACCATCCCAAAGATCAGAATGGCCAGCCAATCGGTGCCTTTCATCGGTCCCTGCTTTTCCACCTTGGCGCGCAGTTTGACCACCGCACGCGATAAATCTTTGTATTCAGGGCGGAAGGTGATCAACAAAATCACCGTGACAAACGGGATCTGCAACAAGAACATCGGATACGCGTAAAGCATCCACGTCACATAATCGACCAGGAACTGAAAGGTATCCGGGTTGCCTGGATCGTAGAAAAATTCTTTCCAATAGCCAATCATGATGGCATTGCGCGCGCCACCGGACGGCGTGCCGATGCCCGCAACCGAAGAGCCGTAGGAAATGGAGAACAAAAGCACCGCAGCCAAATTTCGAACCTTTTTAGGGTCGTTACTGGTGAGTTGGATCAAGGTGACGCCCACCGGCAACATCATCGCCGCCACCGTGTGCTCACCGACGAACGACGCCAACAACCCCGACATCAAGGCAATGCCGAAGGCAATGCGTGAGGTTTTGGTGCCGGTCATGCGCACCAATACCCAGGCGATGCGGGTGTCCAGCTTTTGCTTCACCACCGCCACCGCCAGCATCAGCGAGCCCATAATAAATAGCACGCTATCACTCATCAAAGATTTGGCCACATCTTTGGAATCAATGCCCATCAAGATCACTTGGCCGACGATGATCAACAGCGCCACCGTCGGCAGCGGAACGGGTTCGGTGACAAACAAGATGGTGGCGACCACGCTCATGGCCAGAATGATCATACCCGACTCGGTCAAGCCTTGAGGCGTGGGCATATAAATCAGGCCTGCACCAACCGCCATGGCAATGTAGAACCAGCGTTTTTCCCAAAAATAGAGGTAATTGCTGCGCTTTCGAAGGCCTGCGATGGGCTTAACCAATTTGAGCGCCCGGCCTTTTACGCGTGCGCGGCGGGTGATGGGTTTGGGTTCGAGCGCTTCTCCGTCCGTCATCTCAATTGCCTGCTTTCCCCAATGCTGTGAGCTGTGACATATACAAGAAGGACGTCTCCTCCCCGGTGCACATCGTCTCGCTTAAGATGTATGCACGTTAGTTTATATTCAAAAATGGTCATAAAACAACAAGATAGCGATTATTGACGACATAACATTAGGTGCAGTGCACCATTTAAAGGGATAAAACACCACAAAGCCCGCCCGGTTTCCCGAGCGGGCTTTGAAATAAAAGTTCGAGATCGCTTAGGCGTTGTAAGCGTCGCGGATCGCTTGGATGGTGGCGACGTAGTCATCGCCCTTGAACACGGCCGATCCGGCGACCAGGCAAGTGGCGCCCGCATCGACCACGGATTTGGCGGTAGCCGCATTGATGCCACCATCAACCTGGATGTCGATGGGTCGATCACCGATCATTTCTTTGACCTGTTTGATCTTATTGATCGCTGAGGGGATGAAGCTTTGGCCACCAAAACCAGGATTGACGCTCATCACCAAGACCATGTCGAGCTGATCGATGACATGTTCCAAAACATTCACCGGGGTGCTTGGATTGAGGCTCACGCCGGCTTTTTTGCCCAAGCCTTTAATCACCTGGATCGACCGGTCAAGATGCTTGTCGGCTTCGGCGTGGACCACGATCTGGTCGGCCCCGGCTTTGGCGTAATCTTCCAAAAATGGTCCCGCAGGATCAATCATCAGGTGCACGTCGAAAAACTTTTTGGTCCAGGATCGAATGCACGAAATGACCGGTGGGCCGAAGGTCAGATTGGGCACGAAGTGACCGTCCATGACATCAATATGAATCCAGTCGGCACCGGCTTTATCGATGGCTTTGACTTCTTCACCCAAACGCGCAAAATCCGCGGCCAGGATGCTCGGTGCGATTTTAATGGTATCGGCCATGGTGATCTTCTCCGAATAAAAAGGGGCAGTGTGTCCTATCGTCCCCATAAAATTGGGGCTCTTGGAAAGAAGAAGACCCCCGCCAAAGAATAATCAATGGCGAGGGCCTTCCGGGTGGTTCTGGGATAGGTGCGAGCGGACCTCCCCAGGTTTACTCGTCAGCCCAGAACCTCCACGATCCTTAAGTCGAATCCATCATTTAAAGTCCCCTTGAAGAGCCCCTAACGAGGACCCTACCCGGTTGGTTTTTGATGACAAAACAACTGTACTTTTTGTAAGCTCTAACGCCCTTCAAGTCAATAAAACAAAGCTATAAATGGCTGTTTTTCAGTACTTATTCGCCATTTCCAACCCCATCGGGTAGTAACTCACTGCCCATCTATAGGGCCTTCTATTTGGTCAAAGCCATGAACAGTTGCGGCAGTCTTTCGGGCAGTCGTTCAACATTGTCGATGACCGTATATTGATTCCCAAAAATGTCGCCAATGTAGTCATCGGCCTTTTTATCAAGATTGATGCAATAGGTGTAAATGCCGAGTTGATCGAGTTCTTGAACCGCCTTGCGGGTGTCTTCAATCAGGTGGCGTTCATCGCTGACATCGATGTCAAACGGTTCACCATCGGTGAGCACCAACATCAATTTTTTATCACATTGACGATGTGCCAAAGTTTGCGCCCCATGGCGCAACGCCGCCCCCATACGGGTGGAATATCCGGCTTCAATTGCGGCCAAACGGCCCTTCACTTCATCATTCCAGGGTTCTGCAAATCCTTTGATGTGTTGGTAGCGCACCTCGTGGCGGGTGTTGGATGAAAATCCGGCAATCGCCAATTCATCACCCAATCGGTCCACCGCCCAGCCCATCAGCGCAACTGCTTCTTGGCTGAGTTCGAGAATGGTCTGGGTGCTGCCTTCGGGCACATCGTTGAGCGATTGTGACAAATCCAAAAGCAGCATCACCGAAATATCGCGGCCGTCATGACGGTGGCTCATGTTGATGCGTGGGTCGGGCTGGGCACCGGATTTAAAATCGATCAACGAGCGGATCGCCACATCGAGATCAAGTTCCGAGCCTTCTTCTTGATAGCGCACCCGCACATAGCGTTGGGGTTTGAGCATATCGAGCATTTGTTTGAGTCGTTTGGCCAACAAGGCGTGTTTGTCCAACAACCCATCGATGACCAAAGCATTGCCCGAAGGGTGCAGGCTTTCATACAGGCTGACCCAATCGGGGCGATAAGTTTTGTTCAAATAGTCCCATTCAGGGTAATGGCGAGGCGGCAAGCCCTGCTCTTCTTCATCTTCTTGATCGGTGGCGTTGCGGTCTTGTTCCTCGAACATTTCTTCTTCATCGCCGAGTTCATGGTATTTCCACATGTGGCGATTGTCGTCGCGGTAATCGACTTCGGTGTCGGCAAAATAGACATTGGCCGATTGATCTTCTTGGCGACGGGTGCGCGCGATAAACGAGATGGCCAGATTGGCGATATCCTGGGTGGAGCTTTCGCCGCCATTTTTATCGTCCGCCATCAAATCGTGAAAACGCTGAACGAAATCGATCACATCTTTATTCTCGTAGGGATGATCGGCATCCAGCACAGCGTAAAAGTACATCGCCAATCGATGGAGAATGCAGGACTCCTTGTCCGGGTCACAGTCCCCTTCAATCGGCTTGGGGTGCAGCGCCTGATAAATATGGTGCAAACCCGGATATTCGCGCATGGTCAGGTACTCGACACGGGTGTCTTCAAAGACTTCCGCCGCAACCCGCTGAAAGGGGCTGAAATTGTCGGCAAAAATGGCTCGGGTCCAACGCCGGTGCGCCGCCATATGCGACAATAACGCCCGGTAACGATCTGTCCCTTTAACGCGAATTCCAATGCTTTCGTGTTCATAATCATCGTAGACATCAGGCACCCGCAGGCCGAGCTCATCAAAATACGGCAAGGGTTTGCGCAATTCGTCAAAGCCCAAGGAATACGGCACAAAATGCACGGCGTGTTCGTGCCACAAGCCCTTCATGTAGAGACCCATTTTGCGCTCATTATCGACAAACAACGTACCGTGCCGTTCGCGCTGCAAAATCGCCTTGGAATCCGCAGATTGCAGTGAAAAATAATCTTTTTGACGCTCCGGGTGATCGAGATAATGCGCGGCCCCGTAAGCGATCCAATTCTGCAGCCCTTCCAGCGACAACTGGTTCAGCAAATACGGCATCTGAGCGAGCATTTGGGGCAGGCCGGGGCTGGGAATGGTCATGTGAATGCCATGGATCGAACCGGTGGTTTTTTCCATGAAGTCAAACAGCGTGGTGATGTATTGGCTAAACATGTCTTGCGAACCCAAGCGGCGAGAGGCTTCGCCCAAGGACTGCAAAAACGGCAAGATCGCGCGACCGTTGGGGGTCCGCGACATTTTCCACACCGCTTGTGAGACCTTCTCGATCACCTCTTCACCCAAGCGTTCGCCGATTTCCGGCATTTCAGCCATGTAGACATGAACCGGCTCATAGCCGCGCCCGATCATGCAGATCAGCGATGCGCCGTCCAA
This sequence comes from Magnetovibrio sp., assembly GCA_016763255.1. Lineage (GTDB taxonomy): Bacteria > Pseudomonadota > Alphaproteobacteria > Rhodospirillales > Magnetovibrionaceae > Magnetovibrio. Next base: position 8,433 of record JAESUA010000374.1, read on the forward strand.
CAATGTACGCACCCCGTCACGCGAAAGCCGCGCCACCGCATCTTCCATGCAGCCGGCAAATGCGGTGTCGAGCTGTTCAAACCCGCACGAAAGCTGGGAGCGCAGTTCGTCCAATTCTTGTTGGCTGAGCGTCATGATTAGGTGCGCCTTAAAATCAGCCAAACACGGCGTCGATGGAATGTTTGAGGGTCGCGGCGATATCGGCATCGTCGGTGATCGGTGCAACCAAGGCCATACGGCAGGCCTCATTTGGGTTGATACCTTGCTTAATCAAGCGTGCGGCATAAACCAGCAAGCGCGTCGAGATGCCCTCATCCAGGCCGTGGCCTTTCAGGTTGCGGGCGCTTTCACCAACCTTCACCAACTTGATTGCAATTTCCACATCGCTGTCGGTTTCTTTGGCGACGATGTCGGCCTCGACTTGGCCTTCGGCATACTTAAAATTCAGGCCCGAAAAGCGCTGTTTGGTGGACTGTTTGAGGTCCTTCATCAGGCTTTGATAACCGGGGTTATAACTGATCACCATTTGGAAATCTTCGTGGGCCCCGACCAACTCACCCTTTTTGTCGAGCGGCAAGGTGCGACGGTGATCGGTCAGCGGATGGATCACCACGGTGGTATCCTGGCGCGCCTCAACCACTTCATCAAGATAACAGATCGCGCCGATGCGCGCCGCCACGGTCAACGGACCATCCAACCAGCGCGTGCCGTTGGCATCCAGAAGATAGCGGCCAACCAAGTCAGACGCCGTCATGTCTTCGTTACAAGCCACGGTAATCAATGGCTTTTTAAGCTTCCACGCCATGTATTCGATGAACCGAGATTTACCGCAGCCGGTCGGTCCCTTGACCATCACCGGCAGACGTTCGGCATAGGCCGCTTCGTAAAGCGCCACTTCGTTGCCGGTCGACTTGTAGAAGGGTTCATCCGTGATCAGATATTGCTGAACGTCGGTTTCCGCGTGGGACATTACTTTGGAATCCTTCAAAAAATAATATTGAGATAAAAAAACGGCCGAGAGCAGCTTACACCGCTCCCGGCCGCCTTTGTAAGCAAGCTGACTGGGGGCTTATTTGTGCACGCCCAGTTTTTCACGCCAGCCCGGGAAGATTGAGTCGGCATCGCCAGGGAAGCTTTCGAAGGCACGCGCGAATTCTTTGTGCTCTTTGGCGAATTCGATCGGATCGGCACCTTGTTGCCAGCACTCGTAAGCCTGACGCAACGAGATCGCGCCCGCCGCCGGGCTGTCGATATGGCCGTAAGAGCCACCACCCGAGGTGTTGATCAAGTTGGCATGGCCGAGGTTTTCGAAGAAGCCCGGCAAACGCAGCGCGTTCATGCCGCCCGAGATGATCGGCGTGGTCGGCTTCATGCCGTACCATTCCTGGTGATAAAAAGGACCATCGGCGCTGTCACGTTCGATCATGTAGGCGATGTTCGTATCGGACTTTTCGCCTTCCATTTTGCCGTAGCCCATGGTGCCCACGTGGATACCAGATGCACCCTGCAAGCGAGCCATTTTGGCCAGAACGAAGGCGGTGTAACCGCGCATAGCGGACGGTGACGTCACGGCACCATGACCGGCACGGTGATAGTGCAGGTACTGGCCGGGGAAGCAACGACGTGCGGTGGTGATCATGCCGGGGCCGCCGACATAACCGTCAACCAAGAACGCGACTTTATCAGCATCGGGGCCGAAAGTTTCCAGGACAAACTCGCCACGGGCC
>JAESUA010000375.1 GCA_016763255.1 Magnetovibrio sp.
AAGGTTGAACAAGAACGCGGTATTTCGGTCGCATCCTCGGTGATGACGTTTGATTATGGCGAACAGACCTTCAATCTGCTCGATACCCCGGGCCACGAAGATTTTTCCGAAGACACGTATCGCACGCTCACCGCGGTTGATAGTGCGGTGATGGTGCTTGACGGCGCGAAGGGTGTGGAAAGTCAGACCAAGAAGCTGTTTGAAGTGTGTCGCCTGCGTGATGTTCCGATTGCAACATTTGTCAATAAAATGGATCGTGAAAGCCGCGATACGTTTGAAATTTTGGATGAAATCGAACGAAGCCTGACGCTGGACGTGTCCCCGGCGAGTTGGCCCATCGGCATGGGCCGGGAATTTTTGGGCTGTTATGATCTGATCAATGATCAGCTGATCTTGATGGCCCGCTCCAAAGGCGAAACGGTGGGCGAGGGGATTAAGGTTTCCGGCCTTGATGATCCCAAATTGGATGAATTGCTGCCCGAACATGCGGTCAAAAAATTGCGCGAAGATGTTGAAATGGCCCGTGGCCTGTGCCCCGAATTCGATCATCAGGCCTACCTTGAAGGATACCTGACACCGGTATTTTTCGGTTCTGCCGTGAACAATTTCGGGGTCCGTGAATTGCTTAATGGATTGGCTAAGTATGCGCCTTCACCGCGGCCACAAGCCTCGAATGTGCGCATGGTTGACCCGACCGAGCCCAAAGTCACAGGCGTGATTTTTAAAATCCAGGCGAATATGGACCCCAAGCACCGAGATCGCATTGCGTTTATGCGTATCAACTCGGGCCACTTTAAGCGCGGTATGAAACTTAAACACCTGCGCTCGGGCAAGATGATCAATCTGCACAATCCGGTGTTGTTTTTGGCCCAGGATCGCGAAGTTGCGGAAGAAGCCGTCGCCGGCGATATCATCGGCATTCCCAACCATGGCAACCTGCGCATCGGCGACACCCTGTCGGAAAGCGAAGATCTGCGCTTTATTGGGGTACCGACATTTGCGCCGGAATACCTGCAAAAAGCTCGCCCGACCGATCCGCTCAAAGCCAAGCACCTGGGCAAGGCCCTGCAACAAATTGCCGAAGAAGGCGGGGCGTGCGTATTTAAACCCAACATCGGTGCCGACTGGATCGTCGGTGTTGTTGGTCCACTGCAATTTGAGATTCTGGTTGATCGCATTCGTACGGAATACGGCATCCCGGTGCACTTTGAACAGACCGAGCTGTACACCGCGCGTTGGGTCGATGCCGATGATGATAAGCTGATCAAGGACTTCACCGACGCCAATCGTGGTGCCACGGGGCTCGATCACGACGGTGCGCCAGTGTTTATGGCACGCAATGCTTGGCATTTGAATAAAGCCCAGGAAGACTTCCCGGATATCAAGTTCTTGAAAACGAAAGAGCAATCGTTGGTGTGATCCTCGCCTATTAGAATGCGCTCTAAATCCGGCAAAGCCCTCGCCATTTGGCGGGGGCTTTGCTTTAGATTGATCAGCTTAATAACTGCTGCCACTGCTACCACTGCTGCTGCTACTGCTGCCGCTCGTATCGCCATAGCTTGAGACAGGACCGTTGTCGGCATTGTCAAATGAGCTGCCCGGCGCAACCACATTGTTATAATCGCGCGAAAATTGACCTGTCACGGTTTCGGGGATGTGCACCCCGGGACGCACATCGGTAATACCCGTGGCTGAAACGGTAACATTTTGGTTGGGGGTTACATCAATGGAATCCATAGAACCATCCGTGATAGAACGAACCGAGAAAGTTCCTTTCAGCACATTGATCGTGGTGTCTCCGTTTTTGGCGACGAAGATGATGGCTTCGCTGCCACGAATGCCAATTTGGGCTGAAGGTGTGTTCAAGGTAACGTTTGCGGATCCGATATTGCCGGAGACAAACCGAAAGGCACCCTGCATCAAATTGACCACCATGGCATTATTGGTACCGGAAGGATCGTAGACCATTTCATCAAGCATCATGCTTGAATCACTGCCGACGAAGAGCCGAGTTTCATCGTCGAACTCAATGAGGGTTGCCGCACCCCCGTGGGTTTCGATCAGCTCGTCATGAAAAACGTTGTCTCTTGCATATTTTCGGGCGCGGGTGTCTTGGGGAGGGGTGCCGTAGGCATCGCCCAGGACCTTTTTCACCGCGCCAATTTCAGCACTTTGTGCCGGGGGCGTGAACGCCAAGATGAGCATGCTAAGGGCTGCACACAATAACAACCAAAGTGATGCGCCGTCTGCTAAGGATTTGTGAATGCGTACTGATGATGATGTGTTGGCCATGAGCTTCCCTTTCGATGAAGCCCCCCATTGTCACCACGGGAATGAGCTTTATGTGGAACGGTAATGTCAATTTTCAATCAAAAGCGACGTTAGTTAAGAATAATTTATTTATGCTTGGTCTTTCACGACCCGACCTGGTGGAAATCGAATGTTAATCGTGGTGCCATACCCCTTGAGACTGTCGATGTTCATATGACCACCGTGAAGTTCAACCAGTGCTTTTGTTAACGGCAGGCCCAGGCCGGTGCCGTCGTATTTGCGGGTGAGGGAACTGTCCACTTGACCGAACGGGGTGACGGCAATTTCGAGTTCATCGGCATCCATGCCAATGCCGGTATCCGATACAATCAAAATTAAGGATTTGTCTTGGGTCACGGACCCGTCCAGTTTCACACTGCCCCCAGGGTTGGTAAACTTGATGGCGTTGGACAGCAAATTGAGCAAAATTTGTTTGATTCGACGTTTGTCACCGCAGAATTTTTGTGCCAAACCGTTCATCTGGCTTTCCAGGGTAATATTTTTTTGCTGGGCGTGGGGGCGCGTGAGGCGCAGAACAGTTTTGGTTACAGCGTCTATATCAATGGGCTCTATGAAAAGGTCCAGAGCACTGGATTCAACCTTGGACAGATCAAGAATATCATTGATCAGGTCCAACAGGTGGATGCCGGATGCGTGAATGTCATCGATGTATTCTTTGTATTTTTTATTTTCCAGCGGGCCAAAAGTCTCTTCTTGGATAGAACTGGAAAAACCGATAATGGCATTCATCGGGGTGCGCAATTCGTGGCTCATGTTTGCCAGAAATTCTGATTTTGCCCTATTTGCGGCTTCTGCTTGTTTTATGGAACCTTTGAGTTTGAACTCGATGTGTTTTCGTTTGGTGATTTGTTCTCCAAGGTGACGGGTGCGGTTTTCAACGCGGACCTCAAGTTCATCTTTAATTCGCTCGTTGGTATTCAGCATTCGATTGAAAGCCGTGGCGACCTCGCCAATTTCATCGTTGCTGGACCACTCAACGCGAAGGCCATAGGTTTTATCTGATGGTGATTGAATGATATCCAGCATGAGTTGCAGCGGTGTGCCGATCAGTCTTTGATGAATGATGAGGCTGGTGCCGGTTAAAACAATGACAAAGACGAGCGCCAAGGCAGAGGCCCGCCCAATGCGTTGGTACGTTGTGGTTAAAAGCCGCCTGTCGCTAAACGTAATCAGCAGTTCACCGATGATCACATCTTTTTGATCGGTGGCAGAGGCTAATGTGATGGGCTGGCGTGAAGATAAGGTGGACAAGGCGTATTCATTATATTTTGTGATTTTGGCAAATATGATGTGATCATCATCGTAGACGGTGGCGCTGACAAAATCGGGATCGATTGCGATGGCTTCGAGGATCGAATTTAGCCGTTCAATATCCACATTCCAAAGTGGCTCAGAAACGACATAACGAAATGTCTGAGTGACATGCTCAAGCTTGTCTTGAAGTTTAACTTTATTGTCGACGAACGCGCTGAGTTCGAAAATGGTCACGGATGCAGCGCTGATGAGCAAAAAAATGGGGACGACAATAACCAAAAGCTTTGCCTGGAGGCGAGAAAAAAACTGTCTGTTTGGCTTGCTTGTCGACATATTTCTATATCCGTCGTTTAGTCGTTTAATTGTAGCGATTTAATATGTTTTGCCAGTGGGGGTCACTTGCCATGTCTATTATGGCTTGATCCAAAAAAAACTGAATGTCGGAACGATTTTTGGTGATGAGCATTTTGCGGCTGTAGGTGCTGTGGGGGCGTGGAGAAATGTATAAAATCTCTGCCAAGTCTTCCTGGGTGATCAAATAGAGAGCCGCAGAGCTTGGCATGATGGTGACATCAATTCGGCCCTTTGCCAGCTTGCGGATGTTGCTGGTGTGGCGGTCGGCATCCACACGTTTTACCATGTGGGTTTTGTTGATGTAGTCGTCCAACAGGGTGTAGAGATGATTGTGAATGCCACCAAAAATGCGTCCGTTAAAGGCTTCAGGTCCGGTGTACTCCACAGCATCACTCGCCCTAGAAATCACCGCGTTGGTATCTTCCATCAGGGCGTTTTGTGTCCACAGGTACTTTGCCATACCGCTATCTTTGAACCACGCTGGATTGACCCAAGGCACCACGTGAGTTTGAGTCTTGGCGATCAACATGTTGACGCGTGGCCGCGACATGGGCCTCACTTTGAAGACAAATTTTCCGGATGATTTGGTGTTGAGGTATTGGGCCAAATCATAAGTAAGCCCGGCCCCCGCTTGAGTCATAAACGGTGGATGGGTGTGGTAAGTGATGAGCTCGATCACTTCGGGTTTTTGCGCTGATACCGTTTCAATGGTGATAAAAGGCAGCAAGAATAAAGTAAGGGCAAAATGGAGTGTTGGCGTTATTTTTCGCTGAAAAAACAAGGTTGTGAATGTGTCGTGCATAGCCACCAAATGCCCGTTTCGTGTATGAGGGTGGATACCGTTGTATTGCGTTCCCTCATAAGGAAGTTTGGTGTTGGGAGCCTCTTTTCAAGGTAAATATGCGTGACGAAGCCCCCCGCCCTTGAGGGGCAGGGGGCGAGAAA
>JAESUA010000376.1 GCA_016763255.1 Magnetovibrio sp.
GAGCCGAGGAGAATATTACCGCCGAAGGCGAAAATCACCGCCGACGTATGAAGCGGACGTAAACGTCCGAATGAGATCCATTCCAGGTCAAAATTTAGAACCGGGAAGGCCAACTGCCAAGCGATCATATCGCCTGCCAGGAATCCAGCTAAGCCCCAAAACGCCGCTGCAATTACGAATTTCTTGACCAGATCATCGTAATAAAAGGGCGTGTCGGAGCTCGCCGTACTTGCGAGGGATGCTGAAGACATCTCTGGCTCCCAACCTTAGTTATCGTAAACCGAGAGATGAGCTATTTTACCAATCATTAAAACAGTATAATTGCCCATCGACTCAGGGGTGAAACGGGCTCCCTAAAGCCAAGGGGACCAAATAGATCCCCGAACGGGCGGATTTAAACACTTTTTTCCTGTTTAATGCAATGTTAAATTAGACCAATCTAATTGTGCGAGGTTAAATTTTGATTCATTCCTGGTCATTATGCCATAGGCTAACATATTGTTAGAAATGGTCTAATTCGCACATAGATAAAGCCTTATAAGTAAAATGGTTAATTAAGTCATGGATCAAGCCGCATTTTTAGAAACGTTATTTGTGGCTGGAATCGCACAATGCAGTGCCGCGATTGATGGTTCTCAGGGCTTATTGTTTGCGTTGTTCATGGCTGGATTTGCGGGCGGGGCAAGCCATTGCTTGGGCATGTGTGGCCCATTTGTGATCTCTCAGGTCCAGGCCCGACTCGAATCTATTCCAATTCAACGAATGAGTGAATTTAAGCGCCTAACCGGCGGTGCCTTGATGCCCTATCACCTTGGTCGCGCCACCACCTATCTGTCGCTCGGTGGTATCGCGGCGTTGGTGTCGGGGCAATTGACGCAAATGTCGGTGATGAAGGGGTTTGCTGCGGGGCTGCTGGCTTTTTCAGCGTTCTTTTTTGTTGTCTACGCCCTGCGCGGTCTCGGCATCGCGCTACCGGGTGTGGGGCGCAAGGGTACCTCGAAAGGCGAAGGCAAGCTGGCGCGTACTTGGGGCAAACTGATCAAGCCGTTGTTTGTACGTCCGGTCGGCCTGCGTGGTTATGGCCTTGGCGTGGCGTTGGGCTTTATTCCTTGCGGCTTGCTGTATGGGGCGCTGGCGGCGGCGGCGGCCAGCGGCGATTGGCTGACCGGGGTGTTTGCCATGGTGGCCTTTTGGTTGGGCACCGTTCCGGCGCTGTTTGGCCTCGGCTTGGCCGGCGGAGCACTTTTGGGACGCTGGCCCGATATGGCCCGCCAGGGCGCGCCCGTGTTGATGATCGTTAACGCCGGATTCTTGTTCTATCTGGCCTGGCAAATGATCTGACAACGTCACATGTAATTTGACTGCGTCGCATATAGTTTGACTGCGTCGCAGGTGCACCCTTGGACCAGTGCCGCTTAATTCTGTGCGGTCAACTCAGGTTATCCGCGATTCCTATGTTGCACCGCACCAGCGAAGGCGATAAGGTTTTGATGCTGCATCGCAGCAAATGCAAATGAAACCATCATCTGGGAGTGCGAGATATGAGCGGTGACGTCCTCACCACAGCGGCCGGTTCGGCGCCGGGCAAGGCCTACTATTTCGATGAGTTAAAAATCGGCCAAAAAGCCACCTTCTCACGCGAAGTCACCGAAGCCCATATCAAGGCTTTTGCCGAGGTTTCAGGCGATAACAATCCGGTTCATATGGACCCTAAATTTGCCGCCGAACACACGCCCTTTGGCGGCTGCATCGCCCACGGTATTTTGTCGGCCAGCTATATTTCCACCGTAGTCGGCACCATTTTGCCGGGCCCGGGGGCGATTTATATCAATCAAAGCCTCAAATTCCGCGCCCCGGTGAAAGCCGGTGACGTGGTTGTCACCGAAGTCGAGCTCACCGATCTGATTGAAAAGCGTGGTTTTGCCCAGTTTGACACCCGCTGCCTGGTCAATGGCAAGGTGGTGTTGGAAGGCCAAGCCACCATGATGCCGCCAAAACGTTAATACGCGACGCTTATAAATAAGTGTGAATAAACCGTCGGCAGGGGAAATTGCGCACTATTTGTGTGATTTCCCTTGACCCAGGGCGGGCCTGACGGCACCTTCCGGCACCATGCGTATCTTTAGACACTACACAGACTTGCCCGTTGACGCTCGCGGCTGCGTCGTCGCGATCGGCAACTTTGACGGCATCCACAAGGGCCATCAAGTTGTCATCAATGAGGCAGGCTCCATCGCACGCACCACGGCCAAGCCGTGGGCGGTGATGTCGTTTGAACCGCATCCCAACGCTTTGTTCAAGCCCGATGGCGAACCGTTTCGTCTTTCGACCATGCGCACCAAGGCGCATCGTATCGAACAATTGGGCGTCGACGAACTGCTGATCCAACATTTCGATTTTGCCTTTGCGGGCTTAACCGCGGAACAATTTGTCGAAGAAGTGATCGTCAAGGGCCTCGGCGCAAGCCACGTGGTGGCGGGTTATGATTTTCAATTTGGCCAAAAACGCCAAGGCACCTGCGAAACGCTTTTGCATATGGGCCGAGGCAAGGGCTTTGGCTTTACGGCTGTGCCCAAGGTGATGGACGAGGATGATATCGTTTATTCCTCGACCCGTGTGCGTGAATGCCTCAAGGCCGGTGATCCGCGCGGCGCGGCCCATGTTTTGGGCTATCCGGTGGAACTGGAAGGGCGCATCGAAAAGGGCGATCAGCGTGGTCGCCAATTGGGTTTTCCCACCGCCAATCTGCATCTTGGTGAATTTTTGCGTCCCGCACTGGGCGTGTATGCGATTCGCGCCGGGATCGACGAAGGCAAAAATACGCGGTGGATCGATGGCGTATGCAACGTCGGCAAACGGCCCACCTTCGACAAGGGTGAAGATGTGATCTTGGAAGCGCATCTCTTTGATTTTGAAGCTGATTTGTACGGCAAACACCTGCGTATTCAGCTCATTGAGCACCTGCGTGCGGAGCAAAAATTCGATGGCCTAGACGCAATCAAAGCGCAAATCGCCATCGATTGTGAAAAAGCTAGAGAAATCTTGGCCAAAGAAGGCTAAAAAGAGCCCTTCGTATTCCTCCAGATCGATAAGCTGAGACCATGAGCACGGACTATAAAAATACTGTCTTTCTGCCCCACACCGATTTCCCCATGCGTGCGGGCCTGCCCAAGCGTGAGCCGGAAACCCTGAAACGCTGGGAAGAACTCGATATTTACGGCCTCAGCCGTAAGGCTGGGCAGGGCCGTGAGCCGTTCGTTTTGCACGACGGTCCGCCATACGCCAACGGTCATTTGCACATCGGTCATGCGCTCAACAAGATCCTCAAGGATGTGATTGTACGCTCGCAACAGATGATGGGCAAAAATGCCAACTACGTGCCCGGTTGGGATTGCCACGGCCTACCCATCGAATGGAAGATCGAAGAAAAATACCGCGCCGCGGGTAAAGACAAAGACGACGTTCCGGTGGTTGAGTTTCGCCAGGAATGCCGCGATTTCGCGCGCGAATGGATCAATATCCAAAAAGAAGAATTCAAGCGTCTGGGCTGCATCGGCAACTGGGACGATCCTTATACCACCATGACCCACGCCGCCGAGGCCCGCATTGTTTCTGAGCTCGGCAAGTTCTTGATGAACGGCTCGCTCTACAAAGGCGCCAAACCGGTGATGTGGTCGGTGGTGGAAAAAACCTCGCTGGCCGAGGCCGAAATCGAATATCACGATGTGAACTCGCAAACTCTGTTTGTGCGATTTGCGGTTAAGCAGACATCCATTGCCGCAATCAAAGACGCATCCATCGTCATCTGGACCACCACGCCGTGGACCATCCCCGCCAACCGTGCGGTGGCTTACGGCGAAAACATTGAGTATGTCGTGCTGCGCCCGACGGTTGTCATGCGTGATGGTGAGGAAATGGACGCTACTGCCCATGGCAAAATGGTTGTGGCGAAAGATCTTGTAGAAAGTGTCTGTAATGTTGCTGGTATCGCAGCCCATGAAATCGAAGCAACCTTCATGGGTTCAGAGCTTGCAGGAACCATCTGCAGCCACCCCTTTGTTGGTCATGGCTACGAATTTGATGTTCCTGCGCTGGCCGGTGATTTTGTGACCACGGATTCTGGTACGGGTATCGTGCACATCGCGCCCAGCCACGGCGCGGATGATTGGGAACTGGGTATGAAGCATGGCATTGCCGTGCCCAATACCGTCGATGGCGATGGCCTGTATACGGATCAGGTGCCGATGTTTGAAGGCCTTCCGGTCCTGATTTTTGATGATAAGAAAAAGAAAACCCGCTATCCCGCCAACAAGGCGGTGGCTGATAAACTGACCGAAATCGGCGCGCTGTTGGCGTCAGAGCGGATCGAGCACAGTTATCCCCATTCGTGGCGCTCCAAAGCCCCGGTGATCTTTCGCAATACCCCGCAGTGGTTCATCTCGATGGAGAAGAACGATCTGCGTGAAACCGCACTCAAAGCCATCGGAGACACCCGTTTTGTGCCCGCGGCGGGCAAAAACCGCCTGCATGCGATGATTTCTGATCGCCCCGATTGGTGCGTTTCGCGCCAGCGCGCCTGGGGCGTGCCCATCGCGGTGTTCGTCAATAAAAACACCGGCGAGCCGTTGCGCGACCAAGGCGTCATGGATCGCATCATCGCAGCCTTTGAAGAAGACGGCGCAGACGCATGGTACACCCGCGATGCGCAAAGCTTCTTGGGCGACGAATTTAAGGCCGAAGACTATGATCAAGTCACCGACATCTTGGATATATGGTTTGATAGTGGCTCGTCTCACAGCTTCGTTTTGGAAGCGCGTGACGACCTCAGTTGGCCGGCGGATTTGTATCTCGA
>JAESUA010000377.1 GCA_016763255.1 Magnetovibrio sp.
GTGATTTTGCCTTCCTTTGCCGAACGTTATCTGTCGATGCCGCTGTTTGAAGGCCTTGGCCTCGACTAAAGTCTCCTCATCTGAAGGTGCCCTACTGCCCATATGGGCTTGCACAAGCCTTCGGATCATGCCCAAATATAGTCAGTACGTCGTCATTCAGCGTGCTGACTTATTTTATTACAGCCTTAATAAGCACGCATAATCAATATGATAAACAATATGTCATGTTAAATTTAGAATTTTATGGCATTAGGCTTATCTAAAACCATCTAAATTACCCTGTCCTACCTCGATCTGGAAAACGACCATGTCCCTAGACTTCAGCGAAGATCAAATTCAACGCTATGCCCGCCACATCTTGCTGCCCCAAGTGGGTGGCCAAGGGCAACAAAAGTTGTTGGATGCCAAAGTCTTGGTCATCGGTGCCGGCGGCTTGGGCTCTCCGGTGCTGATGTATCTGGCGGCGGCGGGCGTTGGCACCCTGGGCATCATTGATGACGACGTTGTCGATCTGTCCAACCTGCAGCGGCAAATCGTGCACACCACCGAACGCATCGGCGTTTCCAAGGTCGAAAGCGCCGCCACGGCCCTTCGCGCCATCAATCCGGACATCAATTTGGTGTTACACAACGACCGCATCACCCCCGCCAACGCCATGGATTTGCTGGCCTGTTACGATTTGGTGACCGACGGATCGGATAATTTCGCCACCCGATTTTTGGTCAATGACGCGGCGTATTTTTCAAAGACCCCGCTGGTCTCCGGGGCTATTTTGCGTTTCGATGGGCAAATCTCAACCTTCAAGAATTTTCCTGGCGGCGACGAAGCGGGACCCTGCTATCGCTGCATATTCCGCGAACCGCCACCGCCGGGGCAAATCCCCAGTTGTTCCGAAGCCGGTGTGCTGGGCGCGCTATGCGGCACCGTCGGCTCCTTGCAAGCCACGGAGATTTTGAAAGAATTGCTGGGCATCGGTGAGAGCTTATCCGGTTCTTTGTTGATTTATGATGCCCTCGCCACCCAGTTTCGCTCCATCAAGGTCAAGCGCGATCCGGGTTGCCCACTGTGCGGCGATCACCCAACCATCACCGGTCTAAGCGTTCACGATCAAAAATCCGCGGGTGCTTGCCATGGGTGAGCAGCTCAACCCACAACGCCCAGACAAACTTTCCCTGGTGGTATTTTCCGGTGATTACGACAAGGTCCATTATGCCCTGGTTATGGCGTCCGCAGCCGCGGCCATCGACACCCCGGTGACCCTGTTTTTCACCATGGAAGGTGCGCGCGCCATGCTTCATCCCGGAGTCGACAATACCCCCTCATGGGCCGCTCAACCGACCAGTGCTGGGCTGGAGATGGGGGCCGATATGGACGAAAATTTAAAGGAACGCGGCATCGCCGACTTTGAAACCCTACTCACCGCATGCCGGGAACTGGGGGTCCGCTTCATGGTCTGTGAAATGGGCCTGAAAGCCCTGGATTTGAAACGTGGCGATCTGCGGTCCGACATCGAATTTGATGTTGGCGGGGTGGTGACGTTTCTCAACGACGCCTCAAAAGACGGAGCGGTGGTCTTTATCCAAAAACCACCGCTCCGCATCCAAAAATCATATATCGACCAACACCCGATCCGGCGGGGAATGTCCGTCGGCGAAGGTTTTGATGTTGATCAGAACCTTTTCGCCCATGTCGATGCGGCCCTCGCAGGTCGCCGAGCCCATGTGCGGCAGCAAGGTGACGTTATTGAGTTCCAAAAACTTGGGATTCATTGCTGGTTCATTTTCGAACACATCGAGACCTGCTCCAGCGATTTCACCGGCCTTTAGCATACGGATCAGGGCGTTTTCATCGATGATTTCACCGCGCGCGGTATTGACCACAAAAGCGTGCGGCTGCAACAGCTTCAAACGCCGCGCCGACAGCAAATGATACGTCGCAGGCGTATGCGGACAATTCACCGAGATAATGTCCATGCGCGCCAGCATCTGATCGAGGCTTTCCCAATAGGTCGCTTCGAGCTCGCGCTCAACATCTTCATGGACGCGATTGCGGTTGTGGTAATGAATCGATAAACCAAAACCCTTGGCGCGTTTGGCCACGGCCCGGCCGATCCGGCCCATACCGACAATGCCCAGGCGCTTGCCGTGAATGCGGTGTCCTAACATCCAGGTCGGCGACCAACCTTTCCACTTGCCTTCACGCAGCGCATGTTCGCCTTCCACCAAGCGACGCGGCACGGCCAGCAACAACGACATGGTCATGTCGGCGGTATCTTCGGTCAAAACATCGGGTGTATTGGTGACCAAAATGCCGCGTTGACGCGCGGTGGCCAGGTCGATGTGATCGACGCCGGTTCCATAATTGGCAATCAGACGAAATTGCTCGCCGGCTTGGGCCAGCACCCCTGCATCGATGTTGTCGGTGACTGTGGGCACCAACACATCACAGGTTTTCATCGCTTCCGCCAATTGAGCCTGTGTCATGGGCTTGTCATCCAAATTCAGTTGGACGTCGAACAGCTCCATCATGCGGGTTTCAACGGGCTCGGGAAGTTTGCGCGTTACAACGACTTTGGGCTTTGAATTATTGTTCATTGCGGCCCGCCCCTTACGAATGAGGGCTCTTTCTTTCTAAACCTGGGGATGACGTGTCCTCTTAAGGAAACGCCGGTGCCTATTTGCGTACCAGCAATCTCAAGGGGTGTCCAGAACCAACACACCCAAGATGTGCATTTTACGCCGTGCACGTCTCAGTAGTTTATCCTTGCTGACCCTTGTCAAATAGCCCGTAATGTTGGTCTTGTTGACACTTCACCTACTTCAAGGTAGGGTAATCTACCAATTGGTAGTTGAGGTGCGTTATGGCCGTTCACAATGATACCCGCCAACAGATCCTGGAAATAGCCGAAGAGCTGTTGCAAAAACGCGGTTTTAATGCCTTCAGCTATCAAGACATTGCCAACGAGTTGGGCATACGCAAGGCAAGCCTGCATTATCACTATGCCAGTAAGGCTGATTTGGGTTTGGCCCTGGCCGAACGCCACGCCAACCGGGCCTTGGGCTTTTTACAGGGCATCGATGAGATGCACCTTTCTCCATGGCAGCAACTAGATGAGTTCTTTAAGCCTTTCGTAGATCTCGCAAAAACCTGTCAGCTTATGTGCCCAGGCGGCATCATGGCGGCAGAATTTGAAACCTTGCCCAAACCGATGCAAAACCGCATGTGTGAATATTTCACCATCATTCACACGTGGCTGACGCGGGTTTTGACTCAAGGCCGCGCCAGTGGACAGCTGTATTTTGGTGCCGAACCCGCGATCAAAGCCTATGCCATTATTGCGACCCTTGAAGGCGCAATTCTCATTGCCAAAACGCGCCAAAATGCAGATTTCATCGATCCCATCGTACAAGATATCAAGGTCTCGCTAGGCGGCTAACTGACCTTTTTTTAGTGAACACGCCGTGATGGAGTATTTCTGTTTAAACCAAACTTACCTATTGGTAGGTTAATAATTAAGCAATACTATGGATGTCAAAATCGCGATCCGTACCTTTGATCCCGGCCACCAGATGAGTTCCAGCGAGCAAAGAGCATTATTCGAGCTGGCGATGCTGGCTCCCAGCGCTTGGAACATTCAACATTGGTGCTTTGTTTTGATCGATGAGCCAACATTGCGCCAACAACTGCAAAGCGCCGCCGCCAACCAAGCCCAAGTCTGCGATGCGGCAATGTTGGTGGTGATCGTGGTCGACCTTATGGCCTGGCAGGACAATCCGGCACGCTATTTTGATACGTCTCCCGCAGAAGTCGCCGATGTGCTCGGCGCAAAGGTGCTGGATTTTTATGCCGACAACCCCACCCTGGCCCGTGACGATGCCATGCGCAGCTGCGGTCTGGCCGCCCAAACTTTAATGCTGGCGGCAACCGTCATGGGCCTCGCCACCGGACCGATGGACATGTTTGACGAACAAAAGGTTGCCCACTTACTCAATTTACCGCAAAACCACGTGCCCGCCATGTTTGTCGCCATCGGTCACGCCCGTGAAGAGAACGGCCTCCCCCGTGCCGGCCGGCTGGCATACGATGAGATCGTCATCAACAACAGATTCAGTGCACAATCGCCCTATCCAACCCCCTGAAACTATGTGTATCCGGGTTTCCCCCGCACATTTTGCTAGGCCAAGGTTGACGTTAAGCCCAGCGCCAATTCTAATGGCCTGGATTCGCACACAGCCAGTAAAGGTTCGCGGCCCATGCTTCGCGTCATTTCGATTTTTCTCATCGTCCTCACGGCAATCGCCGTATCACGCACCATGACACCACCTGCACACGCCCAAGTGTCCGGGTCGGGCTTGCCGTTGCCTCGCTTCGTCAGCCTGCGCGCCGGAGAGGTCAATTTGCGCACCGGGCCCGGGGTGCAATATCCGGTCGAATGGGTCTACCGTAAAACAGGCTTGCCGTTGGAAGTGATCGCCGAATACAAAACATGGCGCAAGGTCCGTGATTGGGAAGGCAGCCAGGGGTGGGTCCACCAAACCATGCTGTCGGCCAAACGAGGGTTTGTGGTCACCGGCGGCACACGCGCTATTTACGCCAAGTCCAATGGAAAGTCTCGTACCGTCGCACGGGTGCAATCTGATGTCTCCGGGCGACTTATTTCGTGTCCCGACAGTTCAGGTTTTTGCCGTGTCGCGGTGGAAGGTTTTGAGGGCTGGCTCAATCGTGCCGATTTTTGGGGCGTACTCAGGGGTGAGTCCTTCGAATAAGATTTTTTTATGATACATTCAAATTCATAAATAAAAGCAGTAACCATCTGAAATTAAACATTAAATAAGGTATCTGGATCGCGCTAGCCAGGTTTGGCCTTTTCCGGGCCCAACACCTGGTGCTGACTGTCTTCCCCGACCCTAATTGCAGCCGTCTGATCACCCTAAAATTACATCACCACAATACAATTTGCACCGCAAAGTGCCGCTTCTAATAACATTATTGCGTTAGCGTAATGTAATATAGAGACCCACTTTCACGACGCACCGATTGTGCCTGCGTTTCATTACAGTCATATATTCAATACCTTAATGCTTTAAATTCTAGACCAGACCCTAAGATATAGGTCAATCCGGGCATCAATACGTAACTGCAACAAAATTTAAACACCGCAATCCTGCACAATCAAAATAACGGGGCTCTCAGCATTTCTGAAGAGCCCCGTCGTAAAATCACGTGTTTTTTAGAGAGCTATCCCCAAGTCAGTCAAAATCACCCGCCAAAGCCTCGCGTACGGCTTCGGGCAGTTTCACCATATGGCCATAGGCATCATGGCCGATGGCCAGAACCACCGCCGTGTTGGGTTGCTTCATCTTGGCCGCCTGATCATCCGAAACCTTAAAGTGCAGGAACTGGATCGACGATGCTTTGCACTCGGCGTTGGTGCGATCAACATCATCTTCGGGCACCGCAAGCACCGTCTCACCATCAATTTCGAGGCTCACGGTTTGTTCCACCCCACCCAACCCGGCGAGGAATTTTGAGCGCCGCTCTTCGTCATCGATTTCGAACATCAAGGTACAGATCAGCTCACGGCCGTTGGGGATAAGTGGATTGTAGGCGCTGAGTTCGTCCTTGATTTGCGCCTCACCGCCTTTTTCGATGTGCAACATTTCATGGATTTGATGCCACATGGTGTCGTAATTTTCAAAATACGCCGTGGCATCGGGGCCAATGTGCACGCGCCGGTTCTTTTTCATCTGCGTCACGGCCTTGCGCCGTTCCTGGCGCACTTTTGCGTAAGCATCCATGTCCATGATGTCATCACGGGTGAGTTCATGTGTGGTGCGAGGCATTGAGGCGTTCCTTATAAATTTTGCCTTTAAATTAAAGGCCGTAAGCACGGGCCAGCAATTGAACCGGATGGCGCAACGCCCGACCGGGGCCGTTGAGGGCTTGGTCCTTGCGCTCGAGGCCTTGGAGGATTTGATCACGCGCCAACGGGCATTCGCTGACCACATAAGCATTGTCGGCCTTGGCGGCGGCACGAAACACCGCCGTGCCGACCTTCATGCCGGTCTCGAAGAAGTCTTTGGTCACCCCCAGGGAGCCACCATGGCCCGAGCAACGCTCAATCACCGTGGTCGCGGTATCGGGGATCAGCTTCATCAGCTGTTGCGCCTTACGGCCCATATTCTGGGCCCTGGCATGGCAAGCGATGTGGACCGTAACCCCGCCTTCGAGCGGTTTGATCCCCTCGGCGAGGCCTTCTTTGTCGGCAATGGCACACACGTACTCGGTGGCGTCAAAAGTCGCTTGTGACAACGCTTTAACGTTTTCATCGTGCGTTTCGATCAAGGGGTATTCAAATTTCAGCATCAACGCACAACTGGCCACCGGCACAACGATGTCAAAACCGTCATCAACATATGGTTTCAAGGCCAGCGCCAGGGCTCGGGCCTTGGCCGCAACCCGTTCCAAATCACCTTGTTCCAGCTGCGGCATGCCACAGCATTCTGGATAGACGATATCCACCTTAATGCCATTTTTGGCCAGCACCTTGCGCAGGTCCAGCACGATGTCGGGATCATTGTATTCGCCAAAACATGAGGCATAAATCACCGCTTTGCGTTGGCCATATGCCGGTGCTGTGGCATTGATGCTCAGCGTTTCAGCCTTGGCGCGGGCCTGGCAGGTCTGCTTGGCAAATTGCGGCAACGTGGCGTCTTTGTGCACCCCGTGGGTAACTTGCATGATCGAGCGGGTGAGGCCATTGGAACGCTGGGTGGCCCAGTTGGCCAGCCCCGATAATTTGACGCCGAGCGGACCGTTTTTATCCATCTCGCCGAGCATGTCTTGTTTTTTGTTGCTTTGACCTTTTTTGAACTTTACCGCCCGTGCGCGCAACATCAAATGGGGGAAATCGATGTTCCATTCGTGGGGCGGAACGTAGGGACATTTGGTCATGAAGCACAGATCGCACAAGGTGCAGCCATCAACCACCTTCCCATAATCGGCTTTGTCGACACCGTCGAGTTCACCGGTGGCGGATTCATCGATCAAATCAAACAAAGTCGGGAAGCTGTCACACAGATTGAAACACCGTCGACAGCCATGGCACAAATCAAAGACCCGCTCCATTTCGGCCATCACCTTAGTTTCATCGTGGAAGTCTTTTTCTTGCCACTTCAACTGATGGCGCGTCGGTGCGCTTAAACTGCCTTCTCTCATGTCCCCACCTCGCGAAATAATATATCGCTCAATTTTACTATAGTGCAAAACGCAACACGGGGAGCTTCAAAGAAAGCCCCCCGCGCCACAAATTCTTCAGACCGGAGCGAAATTAGTCCAGGCTGTCGAGGGCCTTTTGGAAACGCCCAGCGTGAGATTTTTCGGCTTTCGCCAGAGTCTCAAACCAATCGGCAATTTCATCAAAACCTTCGTCACGAGCGGTTTTCGCCATGCCCGGATACATATCGGTGTATTCGTGGGTTTCGCCGGCAATCGCCGCCTTCAAGTTGTCGCCGGTGGGGCCGATGGCCAAGCCGGTGGCCGGATCGCCGGTTTCTTCAAGAAACTCGAGGTGACCGTGGGCGTGGCCGGTTTCACCTTCGGCGGTGGACCTAAATACGGTGGCAACATCGTTATAACCTTCGATGTCGGCTTTTTGAGCGAAGTACAGATAACGGCGGTTGGCCTGGGATTCTCCGGCGAACGCGGCTTTTAAATTGTCTTCGGTTTTGCTGTCTTTCAAACCCATGACGGTTTCCTCTCAACTGATGAATTCATAAATGAATTATTGGGTGGTCGAATATTGCACCACCGTGCACCGACTATAACCCTTTGATTGTCATGGTCAACACAAAATAGAGGGCTTCTAAAGAGCCCTCTATTTCATTGAAATATATGAATAAGTTTAGGCTGCTGCAAGTCGCACCACAACATCGATACCGGTGATCTTGGTGCCATCGGGCGCACTGGGCATCTCTACCAGCTGTACCGTGCCGCCGGGAATGTCTTCCAAAAAGCCGGTGGCTTCGTGGAAAAAGTGGCCGTGCTCGCTGGTGGTGGTGTCAAAGTACGAACGCGCCGGATCCACCACAATTTCGCGCAGCAGACCTGCTTCGGTGAACTGATGCAAAGTATTGTAAACCGTCGCGAGTGATACGCGAATGGTCGCATCTTGGGCCTCGGCATGCAGCATTTCTGCCGTCACGTGGCGGGCACCATTTTCGAACAATAATTTTGCAAGGGCAAGACGTTGGCGGGTGGGCCGTAAGCCAGCACCGCGTAATTTCTCCAGAACTTGTGCGTAAGGTCTCATGATAACTCCCATTCTAACTAACGTATCCTGCACTCACAAAGCCTTCACAGTCCTTGACCTGCGTCAAGCAGTGTAGGTTTGCCAAACCCTTACCGACTAGTTTGAGGTTAGACTGATTGCAAGACAGTTAAGCACATGTTGAATTGAACACACAGAATAAAACCACTACTTAACTATGGGTTATTAATATTCTACCAAGCTGCGTGTATGATGTGGCTTGGTAGAAGTGCTCAGTCACCGGTAACAATGCGGTCGACCAGCTGCTTTACCGTCGGGATGAAGCCATCTTTATAAAACGGGTCTTGACCAAATTTGTAGGCGTTGTGTCCGGCAAACATCAGGCTTTTATCCAAATCGCCGCCATGGGCGGCCAGCTGCAAGGCTTTTTGGATGCAGAATGAGCGCGGATCGGCGCGTTTTCCGGTGGTGCCTTCTTCGTTGTCGGCCCAGTTTGAAAAGCGGCATTGGCTCAGACAACACATGCATTCGGCCTGGGTTGTGGTGACCTGTTGCGCCTTTGCGGAGTCACAAAGACCATCGTCCCGTCGGGCGTCTTCATGGCCTCCGATTGGCCGGCATCGATCCACGCCTGGGCGCGGGGCAGGTCTTCGGGTTTGACGTAGTGAACCCGCGCGCGCGGACCCAAAGCCAATTTCGCAGTGAAGCCTTCTTCACCCGGTTTGGCGCGATATTCGACTTGGCGTTCGCTACGTTCCACCAAGTCCTTCAGGAACGGGTTGCGCACCGCCGATGAATAGAACCCCGTGGGGCTGAACTGTTGCAACAAGATATCGTCTTCTTGCAAGTTCAACAGCCGGTCTTTCCATTCTTGGAGGATCGGGCTTTCCTGGGTCAGCAACGGGCGCGAGCCGAATTGAAATGCTATCGGGCCCAACTCGTCATTGTCGATCCAGTCTTGCCAATCGCGCAAAAACCACACGCCACCCGCCATCACAATCGGCACACGATTGAGGCCATAACCGTTCATGACTTTGCGCAAATCCAGTACGCGGCCATAAGGGTCTTGGGGGATTTTGGGATCTTCGGCGTTGGACAGGCCATTGTGACCACCCGCCAGCCACGGATCTTCGTAGACCACGCCGCCCAAAAGATCGGCATAATTTTTGTAGGCCCGGCGCCACAGCGCATTGAACGCGCGGCCGCTGGAGACGATAGGATAATAGTTGATGCCGTATTGTGCGGCGATCTCGGCAACCTTGTAGGGCATGCCCGCACCACAGGTGATGCCGTGGATCAATACGCCCACTTCTTCCAGCACGCCGTGCAAAATGGGCACGGTGCCACCCGCTTCCCACAAAACGTTCATGTGGATGCGGCCTTCACCACCGGAGACATGCCGGGCAATCTTGGCCTGTTCGATGCCGCCACGGATGGCGTAAGTCTTTAATTCTTCAAACCGTTCGCGGCGGGTCTTGCCGTGATAAACCTGCGCAATGTAGGTGCCGTCTTCGGCATAACTGTCGGGGTTCACGCACGAAAAAGTGCCAATGCCACCGGCCTTGGCCCACGCGCCTGCGGTGGTGCCATTCGATATGGCCACGCCTTTGCCGCCTTCAACCAGGGGCAATACGTCCTTACCAAACATTTTAAAGGAATTGAGCGCTTTCACGGAACCTCCGGGTCTTCGGCCCGCCCCACACATCGGGCTGCATGCGGAGCTTTTGAGCCTATAGCAGTAGCATTATCAATAGCATACACGATTATGCTTTAACAATGTGGTCTGAATGCGGCCCAACTTAAATAATGGACCATAATAAACGGGACGGTCCTCGGTTATGAGTCCCGCCCCGCGCCTTAAATGTGGCTTAGTCTTATTCCGGGGGGATTTCTTTACCGGATTCTTGATCGACGATTTTCATCGACAACTTAACTTTGCCGCGATCGTCGATGCCGATCAATTTGACCTTCACGGCCTGACCTTCTTTGACGATGTCGGTGACTTTATCGACCCGGTAATTGGCCAGTTCGGAAATGTGCACCAGACCGTCGCGCGGTCCCATGAAGTTTACGAATGCACCGAAGTCCATGATCTTGACCACTTTACCGGTGTAGATCACGCCCACTTCCGGTTCGGCCACAATGTTCTTGATCCAATTGATGGCTTCTTGCATGGCAACTTCATCGACGGCGGCAACCTTGACGGTGCCATCATCATCCAAATCAATCTTGGCGCCGGTGGTTTCGCAGATTTCGCGAATCACCTTGCCGCCCGCGCCGATCACGTCGCAGATTTTGTCTTTGTTGATCTGGAAAGTTTCGATGCGCGGCGCGGTGGCGGCAACGCTTTCACGGCCATGGTCGATGGTGTGACCCATTTCGCCCAGGATGTGCAAACGACCGTCTTTGGCCTGTGCCAACGCGGTTTCCATGATGTTCATGGTGATGGACGTGATCTTGATGTCCATCTGCAAAGACGTGATGCCCTTTTCGGTACCAGCAACCTTGAAGTCCATGTCGCCGAGGTGATCTTCGTCACCGAGGATGTCCGACAAAATAGCAACGCCGCTTTCTTCTTTGATCAAGCCCATGGCGATGCCCGCAACAGGACGTAACAACGGAACACCGGCATCCATCAGCGCCAAAGAGGTCGAACACACGGTGGCCATCGATGATGATCCGTTGGATTCGGTGATTTCAGAGACCACGCGGATGGTGTAGGGGAAATCTTCCTTGGTCGGCATCACCGGATGGATCGCCCGCCAAGCCAATTTACCATGGCCGACTTCACGACGACCGGTGGCACCAAAGCGCCCGGCTTCACCGACCGAGTACGGAGGGAAGTTGTAGTGCAGCATGAAGTGCGAACGGTACGAGCCTTCGAGGGCGTCGATGATCTGTTCGTCCGAACCAGTGCCCAGGGTGGCAACGCCGATGGACTGGGTTTCACCGCGGGTGAACAAGGCAGAGCCGTGAGCGCGGTCCAAAATACCGACTTCGGTATTGATCGGGCGGACCGTCTTGGTGTCGCGGCCATCGATACGCACGCCGGTTTCCAAGATCGACAAACGCACGATGCTTTTTTCCACCGCTTTGAGCGCATCGTCCAAGGTGGCGGACAACAGGTCGGCGTCAAATTCGCCGGATTCTTTGATGGCGGATTTGGCGGCGGATTTGGCAGTGTTGACAGCACCTTGACGTTCGAGCTTGTCGGAAATCTTGTAGGCATCGCGCAGACCGGCTTCGGCCAATTGCTTGACCTTGGCTTTCACTGCATCGGTGCCTTCAAGAGCTTCTTTGAGCTCCATCGGTTCTTTGGCGCAATGTTCGGCCAACTCAATGATCGCATCGATCACCGGCTGGAAGGCTTCGTGACCAAAAGCCACCGCACTCAGCATCACTTCTTCGCTGAGTTCAGAAGCTTCGGATTCGACCATCAACACACCTTCTTTGGTGCCCGCGACCACCAGGTCGAGGTCGGAATCAGCCATGGTGTCGATGGCCGGGTTGAGCACAAATTCACCGTCAATGCGGCCCACGCGACAACCGGCGATGGGACCCATGAAGGGCGCGCCGGAAATGCACATGGCGGCGGAGGTGCCGACCATGGCGACCATATCCGGATCGTTCTCCATATCGTGCTGCATCACCGTACAGATCACCTGGACTTCGTTTTTAAAACCCTTGGCAAACAGCGGACGGATCGGACGATCGATCAGGCGCGAGGTCAACGTTTCCTTTTCGGAAGGACGGCCTTCGCGCTTGAAGAAGCCACCCGGGATACGACCGGCGGCATAGGTTTTTTCTTGGTAGTGAACCGACAGCGGGAAAAAGTCGATGCCCGGGCGCTCGGAATCCATAGCGACCACGGTGCACGAAACTTTTGTTTCGCCATATGTCGCCATCACGGCGCCGGAGGCTTGGCGGGCAATCTTACCGGTTTCGAGAACCAGCGTGCGGCCGCCCCATTCGAGTTCTTTCCTGAATTCTTTAAACATACTTTTCATTCCTTGCAAATCATGCGGCAGGCAACATTTGGTTTATTTGCCGACCATAATGTCCCGCCGATCCCCAACCGGCCATCCGGTTGTGGGTTTGTCTTTTCATTCGGCATATTTTTAATATAAGCGAACAAAAAGACCGACGGCCAGTCCCCGTTTGCCATCTGGCGGGGGGCTGGCCGTCAACACTTTAGCGGCGTAAGCCGAGACGCTTGATCAGGTTCTGATAGCGGTCTTGATCCTTCTTCTTGGTATAATCCAGAAGACGGCGACGCTTACCAACCATGATCAGCAACCCACGGCGCGAGTGGTGATCTTTTTTGTGTGTTTTGAGGTGATCGGTGAGGTTGAGAATCCGTTGAGTGAGAATGGAAACCTGCACCTCGGGGGAACCGGTATCACCCGGTTTTGTAGCATATTCTTTAATGAGCTCTTGTTTGCGCTCTGCAGTAATCGACATCGTGTACTCCTATAATTAGAGATTGAGAACACGGATCGGACGGATTTCTCCGCCTTCGATCCTGGCCAGAGCCAACGGCACATCCCCGTCCATGACGACCACCGTTTGCCCAAACGAAACCTTCACATCGGGTGTTCGATTGAGCACGGTAAGCGCGGGAGCGGGCATGCCATGCCGCATTTTTCCGGCCTCAACTTCCGACAAGGCCAGCGCCGGGATGTCGTCCAGCGCGGTCATGAGCGGAAGCACAGCTTCTTTAAGGCGCGCACTATGCCCCAAGGACTCTAAGGAATCCAGTGAAATCGCCTGGTCTTCGAGGAACGGCCCGACCCGCGTGCGACGCAAATCTGCAACATAAGCAACCGAACCTAATCGAATCGCCAAATCACGGGCTAAAGACCTGATATATGTACCTTTTCCGCACTCAACGTCGATGATTGCCAAATCCGGTTGGGGCATTTCGACCAACCGCACCTTATCGATGCGCACGATACGCGATTTCATCTCGACCAGTTGATCGTCGACGTTTGGATCACGGGCCAATTTATAGGCCCGCTGACCATTGATTTTGATGGCCGAGTAGATCGGCGGTACCTGTTCGATATCGCCTTCAAATTCACCCAGAACCGCTTCGATTTGTGCCGCTGTGGGGCGCACGGTGGAGGTTTCGACCACCTCGCCCTCGGCGTCATCGGTGCTTCGGGCCTCGCCAAAACGCACCCAGCAGCGATAGGCCTTGGCACCATCCATCACGAACGACATGGTTTTGGTCGCTTCGCCCAAGGCGATCGGCAAAATACCGGTGGCTAGGGGATCAAGCGTGCCGCCGTGTCCGGCTTTTTGGGCGTCCAAAAGATAACGCACCTTGCCCACCGCTTGGGATGAACTCATGCCTTTGGGCTTGTCGAAAATAACCCAACCATGGACCGGCTGGCCTTTGCGTTTACGCGCCATTAGGCGTCCTCATCACCGAGATCATCATCGTGATCTTGGGAAATTTCCAAATCACGGGCGACTTCGGGGCGGAGCAACAGCTCCTCAATGTAATCGGCGGTATCGAACGAAGTATCGTGTTCGAAATGAAGTTCCGGCGCATAGCGCAACTTAACCTTGCGGACCACTTGATGACGGAGGAATTTGGCGGACCGTACCAACGCTTCAACCACGGTTTTCACCGCCTCGGCATCGCCGCCGCCCAGGGGCGTGACAAAACACGTGGCGTGCTTCAAATCGGGGCTGACGCGCACTTCGGTGACCGTCACCGGGGTGGCGGTCAAAACAGAATCGCGTAAATCACCGCGTTCCAGGGTCCACGCCAGGGCATGGCGCAGTTCCTCACCAACGCGCAATTGACTCTGGCTGGGGCCCTTGGCGGAATGTTGGTTGCCGTGTCGGCTCATGACAATTGGCCTCGCAAACTATCGGGCAAAAAGACGCCCAGCTTGGTCCTCAAGCTGATCACTCTTCCAGCTGACGGGCCACCTCGATCACATCGAAGCACTCAATCATATCACCGACTTTGATGTTGTCGTAGTTGGCGAATGCCATACCGCACTCAAGACCTTCACGGACATCCTTAGCGTCGTCCTTGAAGCGCTTGAGCTGGCTCAGCTCGCCTTCATGGATCACCACGTCATCACGCAGCAAACGCACCTTGGAACCGCGCTTGACGTTGCCGCTGGTGACCATACAACCGGCAACGGTGCCGACCTTGGTGACCGAGAACACTTCGCGCACTTCGGCGTAACCCAAGAACTCTTCCTTGAGGGTCGGTGCCAGCATTCCCGACAGCGCATTGCGCATGTCATCGGTGACGTCATAGATGATCGAATAGTAACGGATATCGACGCCGTCACGCTTGGCCATATCACGGGCCTGGGCATTGGCACGAACATTGAAACCGATGATGAAACCACCCGAAGCCCGGGCCAAGATGACATCGGATTCGTTGATGCCGCCGACCGCGCCATGCAGCACCTTAGCCTTGACTTCGTCGGTGCCCATTTTGTTGAGCGCCGCGCTGATCGCTTCCAACGAACCATGCACGTCGGCCTTTAGGACCACCGGCAAATTCTTGGCTTCGCCTTCTTTGATCTTCTCGAACATCTGTTCCAGGGTGCCACGGCTGGTGGCGGCGGAGCGGATGTCGCGTTTTTTGCGTTGGCGATATTCGGTCACTTCACGCGCCTTGGCATCGTCGCCGACCACGACCATATCATCACCCGCATCCGGGGTGCCGCTGA
>JAESUA010000378.1 GCA_016763255.1 Magnetovibrio sp.
ATCACTTGCTCCCCTCCCTTCAAGCCTGCCAACACGCTCATACGTCCATCGTCCAGGTTCACACCCAAACGCACCAAACGCAGCGAAATGGTTTCACCTTCGATAACGAAGACACTGGGAAAACTACCGCGCCAAACCAAGGCTTCGGTCGGCACCACCGGGGCGCTACGATTGGCTGACGCCAGATCGGGGACACGCACCTCGGCGTACATACCGGGTCCACCCGGTGTGCCTTCCGGTAAATCAAATTTCACCGTCACGGTATGACCGCTTGCATCAGCCATCGGGAATATTTGCGCCACGCGGGCCATCACCTCAGGGCCCCGCACATCCAGGCGTGCAGGCAACATCATGCCTTTTTCCAAGCTGGCGACTAGCCGTACGGGAACTTCGACCTGTAAACGCAAGTACTTGGTATAGGCAAAGCGCACCAACGCTTGGCCGGGCTGAACGGTATCGCCCTCTTCCACCAATTTTTGGGTGATAACACCATCAAACGGTGCCACGGTGCGGGTATCGCGCAGGCTGGCATCCAAGGTTTCCAAGCGGGCGTGGGCTTGGGCCAACTGGCTTTGTGCCTGGCTCATGCCGGAGTAACTGTTGTAAAGGTCGGCTTGGCGTTCCACCCCGGTATTGGAATTGCCCACCATGTTGGAAAAACCACGAGTGAAAAACTGATCGAACATGGTCGGCATGCCCATGCCCGGCACGCCGGTGACCGAGTTTGTGCGCGGCGAAATCAATTCACGTGAATACTGCACCCGGGCGTTCTGCATCCCGGCCTGGGCACTGGCGATATCGGCCAAGGCGGCGCGGCGCTGGGCTTGAATGCTGTCATCATCGATGGTGATCAGCAATTCGTCTTGGGTAAAATCATCCCCTTCAGCACCGGAAATAAAGGTCACGATGCCGGGCGTCTGGGCCGCGATGTTGACCTCTTTATATGGCACCACCGTGCCCGCTAACGTGGTCATTTCACCGATCTGTTCAACCGTAACCGTAGCGGTCTTATAGTCCGCCGCAAAGGCGGGGGGGGTGAGGCTGAGTGCCACCACAACCCATGCACCTGCAACAGCCCGCTGCAACACTCCCGTCTTAGTCATTACGTTTCCGCCCAACATTCCCCAACCTCCGGTATCGACTGTGTTTGTTCGTTTATTGTGTTTGTTTTTTTCAAGTCATCATGCGTGATGAGAGCTAAGCTTTGCCCATCGCCGCAAAACTTTTGACAAAGGGGCCAGCCATGCGCGGATCTTTGACCATGGCGCTGTAGTCGCCCACTAAAAATTGAATTTTACGCGGGGCATAAGCCATCCCCAGCCCCATCATTCCCGGTGGTTTTTTCAACCACTTGTCCCAATCGCCTTGGCTCGCACGGATATCCCAATTGACCTCCTGGCCATCAAACGCGCCAGCAGAGACGGCTTTTCCGCCCTCAATCACCAAAACACCGGACGGCGCATCGTCACCGATGTATCCGTACGCAATGGTTGATGTGAAGCCGATTTTCTCCAGCTCGTCAGAAAGGCCTGCCTCAGTGTTCCAGACGTTTTGAAATGACGCCATCCAGTCCGATGAAAACATATTTGTCATGATTACTCCCCCTTAGATTGGCACCCCAAAGATGCAAGCTACTCTCATTTTATTCTCATGAGCTGTAACACCTGCAAACTTAGCGTGTGAAACGCATTTCGTTAACCCCTGATTAAGCAATGCCCGTGCCACATGGTTATTTATCGTCTCAACTATCTGAAATATATACGAATAATGGCAAAAAAACATTTCACCACAACAAGTAGATGCAACACCACTACATTAGTATATTTATATATAATGCATTGATAATATTGATCTTTTTTCGCTGCAACATGCTGCAACATGTTGCGCAACACTTCGTTTCATGACAGCATCAGTTGCAACACATCATAAAAGCAGCCGCAAAGGCCGTGGGAGGACGTCAGCGATGGGAATCATCGATCACAAGCTCGATTTGGCCGCGATCAATCCGCTTTTTAAAACCCTCATTTCATGCATATCGGATGGCGTGCTGATCACCGATGAAGATGGCCAGGTGCTCTGTCTCAACGATGCCTTTAAACAAATGCTCGGTGATGGCGACACCACAGCGGGCGATGAAAGCATCAATGAAAGCGAACTGGCCCGCATCTTCAGTTTGACGGATCGCTCCACTTGCGCGGCTCTGTCCTATGCCTCCCCGGGTTCACCGCTGGACAATTTTGTACGGGTTACCGAACGGGTTCGCCAGGGCAACTCGACCCGTGATGTTGATCTGTTGCTTGGCACCATTCCCTTAGAACAGGGCGCGGGCCATCTGAAGGTGGCAATTTCCCAAGACCGCACCACGCGCAAGACTCCAGACGCCCCCCACACGCTGCAAAAACAGGGTTTCATCACCAACGACCGTGAAATGCTGTCGATCATTTCGCGTCTGAAGCAAATTGCCGATTCAACGGCTCCGGTTTTGCTGCTGGGTGAATCGGGCACCGGCAAAACACAGATCGCACGCATGATCCATGAGCAAAGCCCGCGGGCAAAAAAGCCCCTGGTCGAAGTCAACTGCGCCGCGATTCCCGAACAGTTGCTGGAATCTGAATTGTTCGGCCATGTCAAAGGCGCCTTCACCGGTGCCACCCAAAAACGCAAGGGGCGTTTTCAGGCGGCCCATGGCGGCACCTTGTTGCTGGATGAAATCGGCGAAATTCCGTTGCACCTGCAGGCTAAATTGCTGCGCGCCATCCAAGACCAACGGTTTGAGCCGGTGGGATCGGATGAAACCGTCGAGGTTGATGTACGGGTTATTTCGGCCACCAACCAAAACCTGCGTGATATGGTCAACCAAGGCACCTTTCGCGCCGACCTGTATTATCGTCTAGCGGTGGTGCCGATCAGAATTCCGCCGTTACGCGATCGTGTCGGCGACATTCCGCTGCTGCTCAAACACTTTTGCACCGACCTCACCGATCGTGGTTATCCCAACGATGTGGCCTGCACCCCCGAAGCCATGCGCATGATGATGGATTATCCGTGGCCCGGTAATGTGCGTGAAATGCTCAATGCCGTGGAACACGCTTATATCTGCGCCGTCGATAAAGCCGTGGTGCCTGAAAGCCTGCCCCAAGACATTCGTCACTTCACCATCGCCGGTCCTTATTCGGGCCTGATTGACGAAAATGCGCTCTATGGACGTCGCCAAGATGATACACCGTCAGCACGTGACGCGTTGCCGTCCAGGACGGGGGGAGATCAGCCCTCACCTGCCGATGAGATCGTCCAAGCCTTAAGCACTGCGGGCGGTAACAAATCAGCTGCGGCCAGGGCGTTGGGCATCGACCGCACCACCTTATGGCGGCGCATGCGCAAGTTTAACTTGGCATAAACCTCAACTGACGCTAGCTTCTCATCACTGAAATACAACTTAGGTTGGGTGTGATGAAGCGTCTCACGGCAATTTTGTTTTTTTTCTCCATGCTTGTCGTGGCGCAAACGGCTGTGGCGCAGGGCCCCGGGTTAGGCATGCCCGGCTTGGCCATGCCTGGGTTAGCAATGTATGGCAACTGGTGCGGCCCCGGCACGGATATAAACGCCAACCCGCCGCTCGACCCGTTGGACGAAGCCTGCATGCGGCACGATGTCTGTTATGCCACCAATGGCGTTGCGGCATGTGAATGCGACGTTGGTTTTATGCGTGAACTGCGCACCTTGGCCTACCCAAACCAAGACACCTTTGTGCGCTCACGCGCGATGTATGACGCGATTGCCATGACGCCGTGTGACGACCCCACCGGCTGGGCGCTCAAGCAAAGCCTGATGTGGAGTGACATCGCCGACGATGCGCTGAGTGGCCGCGCCTCCCCGCTAGAGGTTCCGGCGCGGTGGATGTATCTGCTATCGCGCTCCAATCCCTACTATTAAGTTGCCCTCTATTCACAGCCACCGCTGATTGCGTACAATGGTCACCATGGACCATCCCCAGGACGCCACTGATTTCAAAGCGCACAAACCCAGCCGTATCAATTGGCTGTGGCTGTTGGCGTTACCGGTGTTGTTGGTTGGTTTTTATGGCGGGGCCAAAAGCTGGCTGACAAGCAGCCTATATGACGACAGCAACCGCACCTTGGGTTTGTACACCGCTGGGCTGGAAGAATTGCTGGGCAAATTCCATCCGCTGCCACAAATCTATGCCCTCCATCCTCATATTCAAAAGATGTTAAAAAACCCCGACAACCAGATTTTACGTCATGATGTCAACACCTTACTGATGAAGGTCAATCAGGCCTCCAGCGCAGCCGAAACCTATGTGCTCGATACCACCGGCATGACATTGGCGGCCAGCAACTGGAATAAGCAGGTCACCTTTGTGGGGCGCAGTTTCAGCTACCGCCCTTATTATCAGGACGCCATGGAAAATGGCCATGGACAATTTTTCGCCCTGGATACCACCTCATTGCAACGCGGCTATTACCTGTCCAGCGCCATCGTTGATGAAGCCCAAAAAACCATCGGCGTGGTGGTGGTGAAGGTTGATGTGGCCCAGGCGGAACTGGGGTGGAACGCCCCCGATCATGACGTTATCGTTACCGATGAAGCGGGCATCGTATTTTTATCATCACGCCGCGAATGGCTGTACACCGCGCTCAGCGACCCCAGCCTAGAAGCCTTAGCTACATTGGGAGAGACCCGACGTTACGCCGACAAAAAAATTGGCCGCATGCCTTTTAAGATCAACAACGCATCATCACCGTGGGCAAAATCGTTTGAACCGCAACGTAGATCCAACCCGACTTACTTGGCAACACATCAAGATATTGCCGGCGCCGGTTGGCGGGTGTGGATTTTGGCGGATACGGCGGCCATGCTCAACACCGCCCTGGCATATGCAGGGGCCATCGTCTTGGTCATCGCACTGGCGGCGATCGCCGTGGTCAGCCTGATCGAACGCCGACGCGGATTGTTGCGCGCTCTTTCGGTCCAACACAACGCCCGCCGGATCTTGGAAAATTCAGCCGTTGAGCTGGAACACCAAGTTGAAAAACGCACCGCAGATTTAAAGCGCACACAAAACGAATTGGTCCAGGCTGGCAAGATGGCGGCTTTGGGACAGATGTCGGTGGGTATCAACCATGAACTCAACCAACCGCTGACCGCGATCCGATCCTATGCCCACAACGCCCATAAATTTTTGCAATTCGGCCGCATGGATGAAGCCCGCGACAACATGTCGCTGATTTCAGCCCTTTCCGAGCGCATGGGCGACATCATCTTGCGGCTTAAAATCTTTGCCCGTGAAAGTTCCGACGAACGCACCCCGCAAAACTTGCAAGCGGTGATCCAAGACACTTTGCGCATCGTCGGGCCACGGCTGAAAAAAGACCGCGTCAAATTAAACATTGATGTTCACGACCATGACATCACGGTGCTGGTCAACAACGTGCGTCTGGAACAAGTGCTGGTCAATTTGATCAACAACGCCGCCGATGCGTTTGAAGGTGATGGTGAACGCCGCATTCAATTGAGCGCAACCACCGATAAAAAAGATGCCGTCGTGAAGGTCCAAGACACCGGACCCGGCATCCCGGAAGACGTTATCGACCATCTGTTCGAGCCGTTTTTCACCACCAAGGATGTGGGCATTGGGCTGGGCTTGGGCCTCTCCATTTCCTTTGGCATCATCCATGAATTTGGTGGTGAATTGAGCGCCCGCAATCTTGAGGATGGCGGAGCCGAATTTACTTTTAACATCCCCCTTTCCATCCCCTTGGCAAATAAAGATGAGGCTTAAATGCTCGACAAACCCCCGGTCATTGTCATCGACGACGAAGAACATGTGCGGCTGTCTTGCGCCCAGTCTCTGGAGTTGGCCGGTTTCAACCCCGACACCGAAGAATGTGCAGAAG
This sequence comes from Magnetovibrio sp., assembly GCA_016763255.1. Classification (GTDB taxonomy): domain Bacteria; phylum Pseudomonadota; class Alphaproteobacteria; order Rhodospirillales; family Magnetovibrionaceae; genus Magnetovibrio. The sequence continues at coordinate 5,916 of JAESUA010000378.1, forward strand.
ATGCGCTGGATTATCTTTCACGCAGTTTTCCCGGCGTGCTGGTCTCAGACGTGCGCTTGGGCGGCATGGATGGCCTGGAACTGCTGGCCAAGGTTAAGGAGTTGGACGCCGACATTCCGGTGATCATTATCACCGGGCACGGCGATGTATCGATGGCGGTCAAAGCCATGCACCAAGGCGCGTTTGATTTTTTGGAAAAGCCGTTCGACACCGACCGCTTTATCGATGCCGTATCGCGCGCCGCCCAAACCCGTTGGCTGGTGATGGAAAATCGCCGACTGTCTTCCAAACTCAACGCCCGTTCGGGCATCGACAGCGTGCTTTTGGGCCAGTCCCCGGCGATGGTTCATTTACGCGATCAAGTCGCCACCATGGCGCAAACCGATGCCGACATCTTGGTCATGGGTGAAACCGGGTCCGGCAAAGAATTGGTGGCGCGCTGCCTGCATGATTTTGGTCCACGTAAAAACAAACACTTTGTCGCCATCAACTGTGGCGCGCTGCCCGACGCGATGATCGAGTCTGAACTTTTTGGCCACGTGGCGGGGGCCTTTACCGGGGCCGCCAAGGCCCGTGTCGGAAAATTCGAGCACGCCCAAGGCGGCACCGTGTTCTTGGATGAAATCGAAAGCATGCCGCTGGATTTGCAAGTCGGCCTGTTGCGCGTTCTGCAAGAGCGCATGGTCGAACCCTTAGGCGCCAACAAATCCATTCCTTCGGATATCCGCGTTATCGCCGCAACCAAGGTTGACCTGCTGGAGGCCAGCAGCGCCGGAAGGTTTCGTGAAGATCTGTACTATCGCCTCAACGTGATGACCGCACACGTCCCCCCTTTACGTGATCGCAAGGAAGACATCACCAGCCTGTTTCAACATTTTTGTGGATTTTCCGCCACCCGTCAACGGCGCGCCTGCCCGTCTATGGGCCCAGGTTTGGCTCAACAATTGATGGCTTATGATTGGCGTGGCAACGTGCGTGAACTGCGCAATGCGGCGGAACGTTTTGTGCTTGATCTGCCGCCGATCCCGGGGCTTAGCCCTGCCGCAAACAATGCTTCTCTGGTTGCCCGCGCCAATGGTGGCACCCTGCCCGAACGCGTCGAATGTTTTGAAAAAAGCCTCATCGAAGGTGATCTCAAAAGCGCCAACGGCAACGTCACGCAAGCCTGTAAAAGCCTCGGCATCCCGCGCAAAACGCTTTACGACAAACTCACCAAGTACGATTTAAAGCGTGACGACTTCACCGGCTGAACTGTGCGGAATAACGCACATCACCTCGCCAAAGTCGTGCGGAAATCCACACACTTAATGCCGTCTGACCACGCTGAGACTCACGACATAGACGACAGTTATCCTCATAATTTCAAAAGCTTGCATATAACCTCATACGCTTAACGCATGGCTGGCATGCGTCTTGAATACCCTTAAGCACCGCGGACCTCCCAAATTCGGTTTTGCGGATCAAAATTTAAAGTCTAAGGGAGACACACGAATGCGTATCATCAAAACGGCCGTTGCCGCTGCTGTTGCAGTGACCATGCTCGGCTCTGTGGCCGCCAAGGCCCAAGAAATCGTCATCAAGTTCAGCCACGTCACCAACGGCACCACCCATCCCAAAGCCGTGGCCGCCAATGAATTCGCCAAGCGCGTCAATGAACAGATGAAAGGCCGCGTGCGCGTCGATGTATTCGGCGGTGGATCGCTTTACAACGACGATGATCTGCTGATCGAATTGATCAAGGGCAAATCCGTACAGATGGGTTCGCCTTCGCTGTCCAAGTTCGAAACCATGACCAAAAAATTCCGAGTCTTCGATCTGCCGTTCTTATTCGATGACATCGAAGCCGTGAACCGTTTCCAAAAATCCGCTGAAGGCCAAAATCTGCTGCGTTCGATGGAAAAGAAAGGCATTTTGGGCCTAACTTTTTGGCACAACGGTATGAAGCAGATGTCCGCCAACAAGCCGCTGATGTCTCCGTCCGACGCCAAGGGCTTGAAGTTCCGCGTGCAGCAGTCCGACGTTTTGGTTGCGCAGATGGAAGCCTTGGGTGCGACCGCCCAAAAGCTGGCCTTTAAGGAAGTTTACGGTGCGTTGCAAACCGGCGTTGTCGATGCCCAGGAAAACACCTGGTCGAACATCTATTCCAAAAAATTCTTTGAAGTGCAAGACGGTGTGACCGAAACCAACCACGGCATCATCGATTACGCGGTGGTCGTTTCGCGTCGTTTCTGGGAAGGCCTGCCAAGCGATATCCGCACCGATCTGGAACGCATCCTGGCCGAAACCACCGCCGATCGTAACAAAAAATCGTATGAGCTGAACCAAGCCAGCCGTGCCAAGATTTTGGAAAATGGCGGAACCATTCGGACCTTGAATGCCGATCAACGCGCTGCATGGGTCAAAACCATGAAACCGGTGTGGGCGCAGTTTGAAGATGAGATCGGTAAAGATCTGATCAAAGCCGCACAAGCCAGCAACTGATCTAAATCATAGATACTCTTGGGAGAACGTCATCATGAGCACACGGATCATTCTCTTTCTCCATAGGGCGGAAGAAGCGCTACTCGCGTTCCTTCTGGCCGCCATGGTCTTGGTGACGTTCACCCAAGTGGTTGCACGTTATGTGTTCAACTCGGGTGCCATTTGGGCGCTCGAGCTGACCACCTTCTTGTTTGCCTGGATGGTTATCTTGGGCATTTCGTACGGCATCCGCGTGCACAGCCACATCGGCGTCGACGCGCTGGTAAAACTTTTTCCACCCGCAGGTCAGCGCACCTTTGGCCTGTTGGCCGTGTCGGCAGGCATCACTTATGCGGGGCTGCTGCTTTATGGCTCCTGGGACCATGTGGTGGGCATCGTCTATGAATATGAAATTGAGACTCAAGATCTCGACATCCCGCTGTGGATTCCACAAAGCGTTTTGATCATCGGCTTTGCACTGATGTTGTGGCGCATGCTGGTTATGGGCTTTCGCATCCTCACCGGTCGTGACGTCGGCCTGACCTTGGGCGACGAAGGCCGTGACGCCATGGCCGCCTATGGTGACCATGACGACCCGGTCGCCGAAGACCTGCGTCACCACGACGACATCATCGCAGAAAAAAAATTAGGAGATGACAAATGACCATCGCTTTTTTGTTCATCTCGCTGTTCGCCCTTCTGCTGATCGGCACCCCCATCGCCATTTCGTTGGGCTTGGCATCCATCACCACCATCATCTTTTTCTCCGGCGATGATCTGGGATCTCTGGCGGCCAAGTTGTTTGGCACCATGAACCACTACACCTTGATGGCCATCCCGTTCTTCATTTTATCATCGGCCTTTTTGTCCACCGGTGGTGTGGCACGACGCTTGATCCGATTTGCCACCAACTGTGTGGGCCATTTCCCCGGTGGTTTGGCCATGGCATCGGTTTTGGCCTGTATGTTGTTTGCCGCCGTATCAGGCTCATCGCCCGCCACCGTGGTGGCCATCGGCTCCATCGTCATCGCCGGCATGGTCAAGGCCGGTTACAGCCAAGATTTTGCCGCCGGCGTGATTGCCAACGCGGGCACCTTAGGCATTTTGATCCCGCCAAGCATCGTCATGGTGGTGTATGCCGCCGCGACCGAAGTGTCGGTGGGCCGCATGTTCTTGGCCGGCGTGATCCCCGGTCTGTTGGCCGGCATCATGATGATGAGCGCCATCTACTTCACCGCGCGGATCAA
>JAESUA010000379.1 GCA_016763255.1 Magnetovibrio sp.
CACCGACACCGAATTGGCGGCAACATATGGCCGAACCATGTCTCGACCCGCCACAGGATCACCACTCATCGAACGAAAGGCACCGTTGGCAGTGAGCTCTCCTGCCTAAGGCTGCAATGCTCACACATCAATTTCAAATCTTGCGCCATCGACTTCGACACATCAGACGGAAAGAACCAACAGGCGCACAACAAAAATTCTGAAAAGACCACGCGAAGCTGGATTTCGGCCATGCGATTATCCACATACAAACTCTAGCATATGCGTCGGGGTTTCTTCCTTGCGCCATTGGTGATGTGCGTGAGTGTTCCCAGTTCACAAACGATGCCTCGCCGGTTATTGAAATCTGGATCAGAATGTCAAATTCTTCGAACGCAAAAGAAACTCTCAAAGCCGCCCAAACCGCACTTGAAGAAGCAATTGATCGCCAGTCCATATTACTCAATCAGCACCACCAAAACATTTCCGAAATCGTCCACGATATCAAAAACCCTCTGACCGCGATGATCGGCTATTTGTCGCTGATGCACAATGAGGTGGCCGGGCCGATGAAAAACAAGACCTACGCAGGCTATATCAAGACCCTCGACACGTCTGCCGGGCGGCTTTTGGGAATCTGTAATGCGTTGTTGGACGAACACACCCAAGTCGGCGGCACCGCCAAAGCCAAAAAAGTCGTCGATGTCGGTGGCTTGATGGATGAAATTCGCGATTTGTTTGCCGCCCAAGCCAAAGAGCGTGACATCGAGCTGGAAGCCAATGTCCCGGATCAGTTTCCCAATCTTGAGGCCGACCCCCAAGACATCTACCGGGCGATGACCAACTTAGTGTCCAATGCCTTAAAATTCACGCCGCGCGGCGGCAAGGTCGAAATCCAGGCCGAGGTCGATGCCAAAGACAACACCTTTATTATGGTGGTGCGCGATTCAGGGGTCGGCATGACCCAGGAACAAATCCAGCAGGTCATCCATACTCAACTGACCACCGTATCGCCCCATGGCGACATCGGTACCGGTCAGGGATTGGGCATCGTCAACCGCATCGTCTTGGGGCTGGGCGGCAAGCTGGATATCGTCAGCACGGAAAATCGCGGCACCCGCATCAAGATGCGTTTTCCTAGGTCCATCTCGATCCAAAACGTTCAACAAATTTTCGTTCACGAGGGTTAGTCGGCGTTTCAGTCAACTTCGCAAGGACCATTAAAGCTTGATGACCATGCCTTCTTTGGCAGCAAATACACCGTCCCATTCGGCCTGCGCCTCAAGCTCCAACGCGCGCACCGCATCGTCGTTATGGTCGGGCGAATAATGGAACATGGCCATGCGCTTGGCGCCGGCCAATTTGCACAGCCGCACCCCTTCGTTCCAGGTCGAATGGCCCCAGCCCAGCTTGCTCGGCAATTCTTCTTCGGTGTAGGTGCAGTCGTAAATCACCAGATCCGCGCCGCGCATCATCTCCACCAAACCTTCATCGGTTTGACCGGGGGTGTGTTCGGTATCGGTGGCGTAGACCAAGACCTTGCCCTCCGATTCAATGCGATAACAGGTCGAGCCCGCCGGGTGGGTCAACATATAGGTTTTGATGTGCACCCCTTCGAACAAATCAAACGTGTCCCCGGCGTGGAAGCCGATACTTTCCAAGGTAGAGGGCAAATGTTCGTATTGCACCGGGTGAAGGTTTTCCGATAACTGCTGGCGGATCAGATCTTCCACCGTGAGATCGCCGTAATTAAGCGCGGCACGTATGCGCACCGTATGCTCGGGAATATAGATGTGCTTAAAATAGTTGAAGCCGTTGGTATGATCGTTGTGAAAATGGCTCATCAACAAATGTACGTCAGTGACGCCGCGCTTGAGCAAGTCATTGCCCAGCCATGGCAAGCCGGTGCCAGCATCCAAGATGATGGTCTGGCCTAAGATTTCGAGCTCGATACACGAGGTGTTACCGCCGTACTCGAGAAAATCGGGATAGGCACACGATATACTGCCCCGAACCCCCCAAAATTGAATGCGCAAAGCGGTCTCCATTGTTGCTAAGGGTGGCGCCCTCATACTGTCTCACCCTAGACCTGTGTTGAAGCTTTCTCAACACACAAACGCATATTGTACACTATTGTTCCCATACACTTATCACACAAAAGGACCGGTGATTTTAGTGTGATAAATTCAACCTCGGCACAAAGGCGTAAGCAAGATGTTTTTCGAAAATCGCTCAGACCTTAACAGTCCCATGGATCACTTCATACAACGCGATGATTTGAACGAAGATGAACGCAGCGTTCTTGACGTTTATCTCACCGGGGTAAGCCACGCCCTCACCGGGCTTAACACCGTGCAAACCAGCAACAACCGTAACCCGTTGTTCACACTAACAGATGGTCATACCCTCGACACCGCAGATCTCGAAACCATCATCGGTGAATATTTAAAGCAGCGCCTGGACATGAAAGCCCAGCCCTTAGGACTATGTGCCGTTATGGCGGTGATGCAACGCTTTGAAGCTTAAGCGGTGAACGTCTTCAGCAAGGCGCTTTTCTTTTCGAACCGCGTATCTTCACAAGGCATGGTGCCTAGCGTGGGCAACAAATCACTGGCTTTGGTTACATCCACGAGCCGACCATCGATCATCCGGGCCATCACTCGAGCATCTTCCGTCACAAACACAAATTGAGTTTCCTGCATTGCGGAACTCCTTTTTTATTGTGCGATCCCGGCTCGACGTTCTTATGGTACTGAGGGGGTGAACCATAGGATCGGGGGTATACCTAGGTATATAGGTCAAAAACCTGCGTATTCATCCCCTGCAAAAGAATGGAGGGGGACTATTTAGTATATATACCTTAGTGTTACCACAAGATGCTGTACCTTGATTCCGGTCAAGCGTGTTTGGCATGGACGGATTTGAGCTGATCCAAAGAGACCCCTTCGTAGCTTTGCCACTCAGCGAGGCAGCCGCCGAAATCCTGGCCTTGGGTGTAATCGTTGGTGACGACCAAGCACGGCACCTGGGCACGTTCGCAGGCCACCAGGCCATTGCGGCTGTCTTCCAACGCCAAGGTTTGGTGCGCGTCCAGGCCCAATTTCTCAAGCACCCAATTGTAAACATCGGGTTCGGGCTTAAGCACCGGCACCACACCGCCGTCACCGATGCAGGCAAACCAATCCAGGCTTTCATTGCCCAGATGGACCCGCAACAAGGTCTCGACATTCACCGGGGTGGTGGTGGTGGCGATGGCGATGGTCAGGCCCGTGGACCGGGCCTCGTTGATCAACTCCTTGATGCCCGGACGCAACGGCACTTGGCCGTTTTTCAAACGCCCGACAAAAAATCTGGTCTTGCTTTTATGAAGCGCCAGGATCAACGCATCAATGTCATCTCGCCCCAGAAAGTCTGGATGCTTTTCTTCCAAGAAAAAGCGGATGCGCTGTTTACCGCCGGTGACCTTAAGCAGATGTTTGTACAACACCCGATCCCAGTGCCACTCAAATCCAGATTCGGCAAAGGCGTCGTTGAAGGCTTTGCGGTGGGCGTCCTCGGTATCGGCAAGGGTTCCGTCTACGTCAAAAATCAGGGCTTTCATTTTTATCTCTTTACCCGTTAATCTAAGTCTAACCGGGGAGGCCCAGACGAATGTGGGGGCGTCACCCAGACGATGCAAGTTATTTGAACAGTGGTTTAATATATGACTCATCTTTTGCACGAAGTTAAAGAAGAACTCGACTGGGCTGCACGCGAGCTTTTGGATGTTGAACAAGCCTTCTCCAAGCTGGAATCCGAGCTCAAAGCAAAGCTCGACGAACCCGGCGGCCAAGCCCATCGAGAAGCCTTAATCGAACAAATCGAAGCCCAAAAACAGGCGCTCAATCTCAACGAATTGTACGGCATACTATCGCGTGCCGCGCGGCGCTTCAGCCTGTTGACGCGGGTGTTTGAAATTGGATCGCAACATGCCAAAACCGAAGACATCGTCACCGCA
>JAESUA010000380.1 GCA_016763255.1 Magnetovibrio sp.
GACAATGAAACCGGCATGCACGTGGTGCGCATGAGCAAAGTTTCTGAGATTTTGGGCCGGGCCATGGGCATGACTGAGGAAGATGCGCGGTTGCTGCTGCACGCCAGCCCGATGCACGACATTGGCAAAATCGGCATTCCCGATGGCATCTTGCTCAAACCGGGGAAACTTGACCCTGTTGAATGGGAAGTGATGAAGACCCACGCCCAGATCGGCGCGGAAATCCTCGGCGATCACGCCTCGCCGTTGATGCAGATGGCACGTCAGGTGGCCATAACTCACCATGAAAAGTGGGATGGCTCGGGGTATCCGAAGGGGACATCGGGCACCAATATCCCCCTGGTTGGACGGGTTACGGCGGTGGCCGACGTGTTTGATGCGTTGACCTCCGAACGTCCCTACAAAAAGGCTTGGCCGCTGGAAGAGGCGGTGAAATTCATCACCGATCAAGCGGGCAGCCATTTTGATCCGGATGTTGTGGAGAAATTCTGCGAAAATCTGGATGCGATTGTCAATATCCGCCAGATGCACCGCGATACCTTCGAGGCCGTGGCCTAAAACCTGGACCTTCGCGCTATTCTCATCATTTTGTTCGGAGCTTCCCCGCGATGTCGTCACGCCTGCCGCTTGCCTTTTCGTGTGTTGGACACACCTTTTCTCATTTGTTTGCACCGATTTTTTTCGTTGTCGCCTTGCTGTTGGAGGCTGAATTCGGCCTCAGCCATGGTGAAGTGGTGAGTTTGATTGTGGCGGGCAACGTGTTGTTTGGGGTGGCGGCTCCATTGGCCGGGTGGTTGGGCGATAAGTGGTCGGCCAGCGGCATGATCGCGATCTATTTCATGGGGGTTGGCGCGGGCATGATCCTCACCGGATTGGCGCAAACCCCGTTTCAATTGATGATGTTTTTGACCCTCACCGGCATTTTTGGCTCGATCTATCACCCGGTCGGTTTTGCCTGGTTGGTGTCTCAGGTGGAAAAACGCGGCACCGCATTGGGTATCAACGGTGTGTTTGGCACCATCGGGCCATCGGTGGCGGCCCTGTCGGCCGGGGTTTTGACGGACCTGATCAGCTGGCGCGCGGCATTTATGGTCCCTGGCGCAGTGGTGCTTTTGGTCGGGGTGGTTTTTTTCGTCTTGCGCCAGCGCGGCATCATTCATGATACAACCATCGAACGGGTGCCCCAGCACAAAGCCTCTAAGCGTGAAGTGATGCGCACCATTATGGTGCTGGCGGTTACGATGCTGTGCACCGGGCTGATTTATCAGACCACCTCAGCGGCCTTGCCCAAGGTGTTTTCGGAACGCCTTGGATCGTTTGCCCAGGATGGTGTGTTGGGGGTCGGCGCGATGGTCGCCTTGGTCTATGTGGTGGCTGCGGTGGTGCAATTGATCTCTGGTCGGATGTGCGACAAATACTCGCTCAAACTGATCTACATCCTGTCTTTCATTGCCCAGGTGCCGGTGATGATTTTTGCGGCGCAATTCAGCGGCGGCGGGTTGATGTTTGCCATATTGGTGATGATCGCTGCCAACCAAGCTTCATTGCCGGTGGAAAACACCTTGATTGCACGTTATGCGCCCAAGGATTGGCGCGCCCTGGCGTTCGGCCTAAAATTTGTGCTGGCGTTCGGTGTCGGCGCGTTGGGAATTTTGCTGGAAGGCACGATTTATGATTTGACCGGCGGGTTCTACTGGTTATTCATCGTCTTGGCCTGCATCGCCACCGTTGGGCTGGCGGTGGGGCTGTTGTTGCCATCTGAACGCAACGCCCAGCCCCAAGCCGCCGAATAATTATTTAAGCATCAAGGCGTTCGATTTCCTTTTTGGTGCAGCGGTTTTGGATCACCACCATCCCGGCTTCTTGGGCCTCGATCATGGCTTTTTGGTTGGTCACGCCGATCTGCATCCACACCACCGTGATGCCCTTGTCATCCGACAGGCGGATGGCGTCGCGGGTGACCTCACCTGCGGCCTCAGACGTGCGAAAGATGTCCACCATGTCGATGGGGCCGGGCACGTCGTCTAGCGTCCCATAGACCGTTTCGCCCAAAATCTCATCGCCCGCTAGGCCGGGATTAATGGGGATGACTTTGTAGCCTTCGTCCTGCAAGAATGCCATCACTTGATAGGATGGGCGTTCGGTTTTGTTGGAGGCACCGACCAAGGCGATGGTGTTGACGGTTTCCAAAATGCCCATGATCAGGTCTGCTGTGTCGGATTTGCTCATGCGTCGCGGTCTTTCCATTGGGGGCTGGGTTTTTTATCGATAAAGGCTTGAATGCCATGACGTGCGTCTAGGTGTTGCATATTGCAGGCCATGGTCTCGGCGGCAATGGCATAGGCTTCTTCCAGCGGGCGGTCAATCTGGCTGAGGAACAAACGTTTACCAAATTCAATGGCCGAAGGCGATTTGGAGGCGATTTCCAGGGCCAAATTCTCGACTTCCACATCCAGCACCTCGGCACCTACGCAGCGATTGAGCAGGCCCAATTGGGCTGCTTCTTGCGCACCCATAAACTTTCCGGTGTAGAGCATTTCGGCCGCTGCTTTGCGGCCGATGGCGCGGCTCAGCGGGACCGATGGGGTGGCACAAAAGAGGCCCAAATTGATGCCCGAGGTGGCAAATTTGGAGGTCGTGCTGGCAATCGCCAAATCACACTGGGCGACCAACTGGCAGCCTGCCGCGGTGGCGATTCCGTCGACCTTGGCGATCACCGGTTGGGGCATATGATGGACCTTCAACATCATTTCGGAACATGCATTGAACAACACCTCGCATGGGCCTTGCTCGGGCTTGCTCATCATTTCCTTGAGATCATGGCCGGCACAAAAGGCTTTTCCGGCACCGGAAATGACCACCACGTGTACCGATGGGTCATTGGCTATGGCATCCAAGGTGTTGGAGATGGCTGCGATCATCGCATCGCACAACGCGTTAAGCTTCTTGGGACGGTTCAGCGTCAACCAGGCGATTTTGTCACGGTCTTTGCGCAGCACGTAGGGTTCGTTTGGGGAGGAAGGCATGGTGTTATCTCATGTTTGTGAGTCTGGTCGACATGTTCGGCATTTGTAACTCATCTGTCTAGGGGCAAGATTTTAAATGGCAATGCCCTCATAGGGTGCTTATGGTCTTGTGGAGTTCTAAGTAATTGTATGGTGGGGCTGATGCTGAACCTTGAAGAGATAGAGCGAAAGATACCCGTGTTAGCGGGCTTCACAGCACATTACCGCAAGGCTGCTGTACCGGTTTTGGCACGTTTTGAAAGTCAGCGCAGAAACGCTATCGTGTTTATGTTCCTTTCCATAGTTCCACTGTGTGGGGCTTTGGTGTTGATGGCATACGAACAAAATTTGCCTGAAGAGGTCATGTTGATCAGCGTGCTGACATTCTGTGGCGCGATAGGCCTATTTTTTTTGGGAGTAACGCAATTACGCGCCTCCAGACGCAAAGCCAAGGTGGCGTTGGTCCATTTGATTTGCCATTATCTGGGGTTTATTTATCGGGAAAAACCGGACCACTCCTTCGTCAACTGCTTTAAGGAATTGGGACTGGTCGCTCGTTATGAAGCCATGTATTTGGAAGATGAGTTGAGCGGAGAAGTCTCCGGCTTGAGGTTTGTCATACAAGAAGCCGCATTGATGGATTGGAAGACCCGTCCGGTCAATCCGGTGTTTTCCCACTTTCGTCGCGTGGAAGATCGTTTTCATGGATTGATAGGCTCAATCGAATGCCCAACTGCCTTCTCGGCTACGACCGTGGTGACATACAAAAAGAACATATTGGAAAAACTGTCAGAACAGTCCCTGCCTGGCCAACGCGTATTTACGGGGGGGACAGAATTCGATGCGGCCTTTTGCGTTTTTTCCACCGATAAGGGGGAGGCCCTAGAGTTGTTGTCGCCAGAGAGCCAGAGGCGTTTGTTGAAGCTTAATGCATTTTTCAACAACGGATTAGCCTTTGCCTATCACCGCGGACACTTTTGGTTTACTGCGCACCGTCAAAGCGACTGGATGGAAACTCGTGGTGACGTTGATGATGTTTCCGATGAGCGGTATGCCGCATTGTTGGCGCTTGATGTTGCCATGATTCATCACCTGCTGGATGTGCTGGGGGTAAGGCAAAAAGCCGAAATAATTGAGGTATAATAATACCGCGAATTTAAGTTGTTGATTTTGCACGGTAAATTTACTTGGTGCCGAAATAAAGTGTTTGACGGGGGCGTGAGAGTGTCTTATAACGCGGCTTCATTGCGAATTTTAGGTGCCTTTTGCCTGCTTCGTGACCCGAGTTTTTAACATCCGTGAAACGGAGCAGAATATGAAAACCTATTCCGCTACCCCCGCTGACGTAGAAAAGAAATGGTTTGTCGTCGATGCCCAGGACGTTGTCCTGGGTCGTATGGCCAGCCAGATCGCTTTGCGTTTGCGCGGCAAGCATAAGCCGATGTTCACCCCGCACATCGATTGCGGCGACAACATCATCGTCATCAACGCCGAAAAGGTGAAGTTGACGGGACGTAAGCGTACCGACAAAAAGTTCTACTGGCACACCGGTCACCCGGGTGGCATCAAAGAACGTACAATGGAACAGATCCTTGACGGCAAGTACCCGGAACGGGTTGTCATCAAGGCGGTTGAACGCATGATTTCGCGCTCGCCTTTGGGCCGTGAGCAGATGAGAAAACTGCACGTTTATGCCGGTACCGACCATCCCCATGGCGCTCAGAACCCGGAAGTTCTGGACATCGCCTCCATGAATCCGAAGAACAAGAGGAGCGCCTAACTGATGGCTGATCTCGGAGATCTCAAGGATCTGGTTGCAGGTGGCGCAGTGACGACCACCGCTGGCGCTGACGCCGGTGAAACCGCCCCCGCTGCCCCTGTCGAACCGAAAATCGACGCCCAGGGCCGTTCCTATGCCACCGGCAAGCGTAAAAACGCGATTGCCCGTGTGTGGATCAAACCCGGCAACGGCAAAATCACCGTCAACGGTCGCGAAGTCGAAACTTACTTCGCTCGTCCGGTGTTGCGCATGATCATTAATCATCCGTTCAAAACTGCTGAACGCGATGGTCAATACGATGTGGTCTGCACCGTCACCGGTGGCGGCCTGTCCGGCCAAGCTGGCGCTGTGCGTCACGGCATCTCCAAGGCGCTGACCTACTACGAGCCCGGCCTGCGTGGCGTGCTTAAAGCTGGCGGCTTCTTGGCCCGTGATAGCCGTGTTGTTGAACGTAAGAAATACGGCCGCGCGAAAGCCCGTCGTTCCTTCCAGTTCTC
>JAESUA010000381.1 GCA_016763255.1 Magnetovibrio sp.
CCGCCTTCATCGCCATAGCTTTGATGATGGCGTGGCTCAAACGCGCCAGTTTTACCCCGTTTGTGATATATCGGCTATTTTTAGGCGGTTTTTTGTTGGCGGTGAGTTACGGCACCCTGACCCTATAGGTGCTTGCCAGTTTAGTGGGATGTTTAGTCCCGGAGTATGGTGGCATCGCTTGTACTGATCCATCATCACGGGAGGTTGTATGGGACATGTCATGCACGGCAACACCAAGGCGACGCGCCTCCCGCAAATTGGGGGTACATAGTGGTAATAAGCAGTCCGGAAAGTGAACGTATCCACGGCGTAGCGCGGACATAGCGCGGCCACGGCCCCTTGTGGGGCTGTGTTGATACAGTGCTAAGTCATTGATGAAAATGGTGCACCCGACGAGATTCGAACTCATGACCTCTGCCTTCGGAGGGCAGCGCTCTATCCAGCTGAGCTACGGGTGCTATGTGGTTGTTAGTCGGGCGAACCTTACCCGCAAGCTTAGCTTATCGCAAGTGGGGCTTCGCGGTTTCTGCCCACTTGCCGCCTGCGTTCATTCGGGCAATTATGTTAACCTGCAGTCCTGCAACGGGGCAGAACTGAAATGCACGGTAAGGTAGGACGCGAATTATGCTCAGGGAGTTGTTGGAGAAGTTCAGAAAAGGCAAGACGCTCGAGTATGATGAGGCCAAGGAGTTGGCTCAAAACGAGGATCTTGCGGTGCGCCATGAGGTTGCCGAGCACCCCAAAGCCCAGCCGGAAATCCTTTATTTCTTGGCTGCCGATAAGGCCGCGTCCGTGCGTGCTGCCATTGCGGGTAACGAGGCTGCGCCGCGCCAAGCCGATGTTTTGTTGACCAAGGATGCGGACGAAGGCGTGCGCAGCCAATTGGCGACAAAAATTTCTAAATTGGCACCGGGCCTGACCGCCAACGAAGTCGACAAGATTCGCCAAATGACTTACGAGGCCTTGGAAACGTTGGCCCGTGACCAGGCCATCAAGGTGCGTCGCATCGTCGCCGAAACCTTAAAGGATATGGCCGACGCCCCACCCGAAGTGATCCGCCATCTGGCTGAGGACTCCGAGTTGGTGGTGTGTGCGCCGGTGTTGGCAAATTCCCCGGTGCTGACTGAACGCGATTTGATTGAGATCATCAGCCTCAATCCCAGCGAGGGGACGATCAGTGCCATTTCCAAACGCACCAGCCTGCCTGATGATGTTATGGAACAAATTTTTGCCTCGAACGATACCGCGGCGGTGGCGCAATTGTTGGGCAATGGATCGGTGTCCATCAAGGAAGATTTGCTGGAGCGCATTTGTGACAAGTCGCGCACCGTCAAGTCATTGCAAAATCCGCTGGTGCACCGTACCACCTTGCCCAAGGGCGTGGCCCTGCGCCTTGCCGATTTTGTCGCCGACCATTTGATCAAGGCCTTGTTGAGCCGCAAAGACTTGGACCCTGAAACGGCCGAGGCGGTGCGTGAAGAGGTGTCATGGCGCCTGGATTTAGCAGCCGAAGATGAAGCGGCGGCCAACGAAGAATCGCCGTACGACAAAGCCAAGCGCTTGCATGCCGATGGGGAATTAGATCCGGAAATGGTCGGCAGTGCGCTCAAGGCTGGACAAAAGGAATATGCCATCGCAGCCCTGGCGGTGTTGGCGAAAATGAGCATGGCGACAGTGGAAAAAATCGCCATGTCCGAAAATGCCAAAGCTTTGGTGGCTCTAAGTTGGCGGGCCGGGCTGGTGCCGGATAATATTTTGATCGTGCAAAAACGCTTGGGCGCCATCACCCCCAACAAAGTGCTCAGGCCTGAAGGCGGGCAATTTCCGCTCAACGATGACGAAATGGACTGGCTGTTGGAATTCTTCGGCTAATTTTTGAACCTGAATTGGCCTTGATGAGGGCGTGCCGGTATCTCTACGGCTGCCTGATCAGGCGACGAAGCGCGGCGGCATTAAGAGATTGGAGCACGCCGCTGCTCGTCATTTCATTGAGCGCCGTTTCCAACTGTTCAATAAGGTGGCGGCGGCTTTTGTGGACGTAGTGGTACATGGGCGAGTTCGCCAGCACCTCCCCATGGGGATGGATGTTGGTGTCGGCAAAATTCTTGGAAAGCTCCACTATACCGACTTCACGGATGCCGATGCCCACATCGATGTGACCCTTTTCCAGCATGGTAAACAATTGTTTGTAGGTGCGCACTTGACCGACGACCATGTCGCGGGTGCCGCGTTCGGCATAAAGCTCGCCCAAAATGGTATAGGTACCCAGGCTATGTAGGTCTTTCCACGACGTGATGGTGGGCGTGTCTTGTTCTTGCGCATGTTTCATGAAGGCGACGCCCTGCAATTGGTTAATGGGAACCTTGACCTGGATGAGGTCGCTGAAGGTGCGGTTTACCCCGGAAATGCGCATCATCTCACCGTCACACTCACCGGCGTTGGCCGTGATTAAGGAGCGGCGAGTGGGCAGCCACGTAAATTCAACGCTATAACCAATACGTTTGTAAGCTTCTTGGATGGCTTGTGAGGCGATCTGATGAAACACGTGATTTTCGGCCGCACAGATGCGTAATTTGTGGTCGTTTGCGTGTGCGGGGGCGTGACCAAACCACAGGGTAGATGTTAAAGTAGCCCATGTGAGAAAAGTGACTTTGAGGGATGGATTTTTGTTTTTAGTCTTCATTTTGGGGCTTTATCCTGTGCGAATCACAATCATGGCATGAATTATAGGTAAATTGAAAAGGTGCATCTGGAAAAATGCCTTAAGACTTATTATATTAGTTCAATCTCATATAGCGGGCGCGCCGGATGTTTGATGGTGCAGCACTCAACGCAAACAAAAATAATGATGACAGTGAGGATGAACAATGGCTTACGCAGATGTTGAACAGACCGACAAAGGTTTTTTGGTGAACCTGGAAGACTGGACCGAAGATATTGCCAAGGAAATCGCCGTCACCGAGGACCTGGCCGATTTGAGCGACAAGCACTGGGATCTGATCAAATTCCTGCGCAATGAATATGTGAACAACAACGCCAACCAGCCCAATGAACGCAAGATGGTCAAGGCTATGACCGAGGTGTGGGGTGAAAAGCCGTCAACCAAGGATCTCTACGCACTGTTCCCGATGCAGCCGTCCAAGCAGGCGACCAAAATCGCCGGACTGCCTGAAACCAAGCGTAAGGGTGGCTATTAAGGCGACCTGCAAAATTGTTCAAAAGCCCTCCCCCGCTTGGCGGTGGGAGGGCTTTTTGTTGGCCATTCTCAAAAAAGGCTTATTATGCCGGTGTGTTGTCGAGTCCGCGCATGACCAGTTCAATGTGCAGGCGCAGGTTATAAACCTCGTCTGTATACGACAAAGGCACCTGTAGGTTTTTCACATCGTGCTGCATCGTCGCCAATTCGCTACGCAGCGCTTGGCGGGTGGTATCGTCTTGGGCCTTTAACATGTCGCGCTCGATGCGGATCAAATCTTTGTACCAGCGGTAAATGCGCGAGCGGATGCGCCAGCGATACGCCGGCGGTAGAATTTTTGCCAACGGGATCATCAAGGTGATCAGCGGGATCGCCATGACCTTCAAACGATCAACCAAAACGGCGGCCCAAAACGGTAGGTAGCGTTCCAAAAAGGACGGCCCATTTTCCAAAAAACGTCGCGCATCATCACTGATGGGGTAGTCGATATATTGGCTGGAGGGGAACTGCCCGGGGTCTTCGAATACCCCACCGGTGCCATGAATTTCACTTGCCGCGCGCACGAACAGGGTTTGCAACGCCGGGTGCAAGTCTGCACGTGCGGCCAAGGTCGCCGCCGGGGCCAGCAAAGTTACGTTTTGTGCGGGGATGTCGGCGCTCAAACTGATCACGCCCCGGTGCAAGGTTACGGCGGATAAATACCGGTGTTGGCGGGTGTACGCGGCGGCGCGTTCAAAATTCAACAGCCTC
>JAESUA010000382.1 GCA_016763255.1 Magnetovibrio sp.
TGAGATGTAGCGCATATACAAAGGCCACATTACGTTTACCCGGCACCATGCCTACATGGCGACATTATATAGCCTATCGGCAATTATAGTGTGTCTGCGGCGTGTTTCTCAGGCTTAAGCCTTCTCAATCCAGCCGCCACCCAACAATCTTTCGCCATCATAGAACACGCAAGCCTGGCCCGGGGCCACACCGGCAAACGGTTCTTTGAGATGGACTTGGGCGCGGCCGTCTTGCATGGGGGTGACGAGCACGGCGACGCTGGGGCTGGTGGAGCGCAGTTTGACCGTGCATTCGAAACCATCCGGCGGCATGGACTGGCTACCATCGATCCGAGTTGACGTTACCAATTGTCTGGGCGCGTTTCCCCAAAACCAGGACACACCACCAATTCAACACTAGCTAATTGCTCTTCAGCATATACTGCAGGGCGTCTTTCATGTGGTGCGCAAAACACTGGGCATCACACAATGGCGAGGTTTTAACCTGATCGCGCAACCCAGTGCGCAACGCTGCGAGTTCATCCAACTTCCCGGCCCAACGCAGCGCCGTTTCCACATATGCATCGGGTGTTTCCACCACCCAATCCGACAGCCCGACATTCGTTAAATGGCTGGCCGAGTGACGGCCGGAAAATGTCGGGCTTGGCATGGTCAGCACCGGCACCCCCATCCACAGCGCTTCGCACGTCGTCAGTCCGCCCGAATATGGATTGGTGTCGAGGGCGATATCCATACGGTTATAGCTGTCCAAAAGGTCATGGTGAGGGGATCTTCCCTCAAACAACAGACGCTCAGATGCAATGGCATGATCAGCAAATTGATATTGAACTCTTGCGACAGCCTTTTTACAGGCGAACCCCTCCCCCTTAAGCAGCAACACGCTGTCGGGAACGGCCTCAAGAACCTGGGCCCAGAGGGCAATCAGTTCGACATTGATTTTGGCCAATCGATTAAAACTACCAAACGTGACAAAGCCATTTTTGAGGGCCGGCAGAGCGCCCACAGCCGGGGCATTTTGGGGCGGTTCATAGATCACATAACCATGCGGCATGCGATATACATTCTCCGTATATAAATGATCTTCGCCGTTGGGCACTTCGACATCGTCGGCAATAATCCAATCCATAAACTCTAGCCCCGATGTTCCCCAATGCCCGCCCCATAACACCTGCACAGGTGCCGGACGGTGCGCAAAAACAGACATCCGGGTTTCGGTATGGCTGGACATGCTGATCAAGATATCCACGCCATCGCCACGCATAAGCTCTGCCGCATCGGCGTCGTTCAAATCACCAATGGCACGCCAATCACGACATGTCCGCTTCAAACGGTGGGTAAAATCATCGTCGCGTACGGGGCCATCGACATAAGCGATCAGTTCAATGTCTTGAGGATCAAAGGCCTCCAATACGGGCAAAGATAACCACATGGACGGGTGGCGACGCATAATCCGCCCCTTCCCCACCAAGCCAACTTTCAATGGCCTTTTATCCGTACTGGATTTTTGCACCAACACTTTAGGTTTGCCGGGCACACGAAGCATTTCATTGAGACGACTGAGTTCATCGGACATGTCTTGGGGTGTGATGTCCGGGGTATGATGCATCGCAAACAGAAGGTTATACATGGCCTTGATATAATTCGGTTTGATCTCAATGGCTTTGCGGT
Organism: Magnetovibrio sp.; assembly: GCA_016763255.1. Taxonomy (GTDB): domain Bacteria; phylum Pseudomonadota; class Alphaproteobacteria; order Rhodospirillales; family Magnetovibrionaceae; genus Magnetovibrio. Next base: position 1,669 of record JAESUA010000382.1, read on the forward strand.
GACTGGAAATCGCCTGATCCAGGAGACCCCAATTATTATAAACAATGCCGAGGTTGTAGTGGGCTTTCGCATATCTGGGTTTGATTGAAATCGTTTTTTGGTAGCTGGCAGCCGCCTCATCAAGGTTCCCTATGCCTTCAAGCGCCATGGCCAAATTATAGTGCGCCTTGGCATTGTCAGGATCGATGTTGATGGCGCTTTGACAACTTGTAACGGCCTCGTTGAACTCACCGCGATCTTGCAGCGCCGCACTAAGGTTAATGATCGCATCAACATAATTGGGATTGATCGAAATCGCAGTGCGATAACTGGCAATCGCCTCAACCTGCTGGCCAGATGCCTCTAATGCAATGGCGAGGTTAAAGTGGGCCTTAGTGTGATTGGGCGTGATCTTGAGTGCCACATTGTAGTTCGCGATCGCCGCGCTGAGCTTGCCCTGATCATGCAGTGCATTTGCGAGATTATTGTAAGCTTCGCTATATTTTGGATCACTGGCAATCGCATCCTTATATTTCACAATTGCGAGATCCAACATCCCCATTTTTTTCAAAGCAATGCCATGATTGTTTTGCGCCCAGGCATGATTTGGCTTTATGGCAATGGCTTGTTGGTAACTGTTTATGGCCTGTTCGGGCTTGCCACAATCCATGAAAGCAATGCCAAGATTGTTATAGGCCTCGGCATTGTCAGTCGTGATGCTGACGGCTTTTGAGATCAACGACACGGCAATGCCGGGGTTCTGATCTTGAATTTCAATCAGGCCAAGTAAGTGCAACGCATCAAAATGATCAGAGTTAAGTTGTAATATTTTCTGGCAAATGTTTTTTGCCTGCGAGATGTGACCTGAGGAATAATATTGAACAGCTTGCGCGAATTCATTTTTGTAGTCCTGGCGTTGCGGCTCCGACGTTTGTCCTATCGGCCGATTGCCAAGCAATCCACGTCTATTCTTATTCGACGTCTTTTGTTGACGTCGCCTTTGTGCTCGGTTCATCACGTGCGCCCCATAAGTTGAAAACTTATGGTCATGTTCTATATAATGATCACTCTTAAAACAATATATATGAGTGTATTAAAGTTATATATGAATCATTATGATTGCACACACGGATTGATGTTGGCGTCTATAAATAGCAATCACTAGCTGTAATTTACAGTGTAAATTCAACACAAACAGAGCAACACAGACATACGTCTATGTGCAAGAACATTGTATTTGAACGATTATTTGAGATGTAGCGCATAAACAAAGGACAACATTACGTTTACCCAGCACCATGCCCACATGGCGAGACTATATAGCCTTACGGCGATTATATTGGGTTCTGCGCTGTGTAACTCAGGCTTAAGCCTTCTCAATCCAGCCGCCACCCAACAA
>JAESUA010000383.1 GCA_016763255.1 Magnetovibrio sp.
ATATCGATCGCTTCACCGACTTTACGGTCCAGTTCAACCACTGCGCCGCGACCCAATTTAAGCAATTGGCTAACTTGCATGGTGGCTTTGCCCAAAACCGCAGAAACTTGAACCGGAATGTCATAAACCGCTTCGAGGTCGCGCGCATTTCGAGGCATATCGCCGAAGCCTGCGGCATCGGCAAAGCTAGCATCATCTTCATCGTTTTGCGTATCCAAAGGTTGCGCTTCGGTGTCTTCCAACTCGTTCAGTTCGAGACTTTTTTCATCTGACATATCAACCTCCTGGGCTAAATGGGCTTAACCCTCGTTGTGCGTGCTATCCGGCGTTTCTTCGACCACTTTAGCGCTTAGATCATTGTCTGGCACCGTGGCTGGTGCCGGGTCTGGCACCGGTGAGGCGTCAGGTGAAGGATCTGGGGTTTCTGGCGACTCCGACTGTATTTTTGTATTGTCCTCGACTGGTGCCTGGTTCACAACCTCTTGTCCAGTCTCTTCGTTAACCTGGGCAGGGGAGGTGGCAACCTCATCTCGAGGGGCATCGGGCATAGCTCTCCCTATATCAGGGCTTATCATCGCGCTTTCGGGCCCGGATACTTTTGACAGTTCATCAAGAGCGAAGCTGTTGGCGCGTTCCGTACCTAAATTACGTTCGATGATTCCATCAATTTCCTGCCACATCTGCTTGCTGTCGCGGGTCATGCCGCCGCCGTCCCATTCTATGGCGGCATCGCCCGGGGCTAAGGTTTCATCTGCGATGACGGTGATGGTGCCCTTACGCCCACGCAGTGCAGCCAATTCACTGGCTTTACGTTCAATTTCATCGCGGATGTCGGGGGGGACACGCACCATCAAGGACGGCACACTGGATGTGCGCTGCATGGCCTCGGTGATCATGTGTTTGATTTCACGCAACGCGGCGTCCATATTGAGCGCCGGAAAGAGTTTGCGCACAATGACGGTGGCCACGGCCACAGCGTCGCGGCTGTGTTCTTCTTTGTCTGCGGTATAGGTGTCAAACAGGCTTGTCACCTGGGCATTGAGCTGGTCCAAAGTACTGGCCAAACGTTGCTCGATGGCGGTACTCAGGTCATTGGTGGCCGTGGCGTGCCCGGTTTGGTATCCCTCGTCGCGTGCGCGCTGCAGGTCTTCTTCGCTGAATGTGGGGATGATTTCTTCTGGTTCTTCGGCGTCTTTTTGAGCGGTTTGGGCAAGCTCCGCCTCCAGTTCGCTCTGGAGGGCTTGCTCGAGTTGAGCTTTGGGGTTCGTATTCGGGGAAAAGTCCGTATCGAACAGGAACTTTTTGGGGCCACCAGCCGTCATGTCTGTAGATCCTGTGTTTATCATATCAATAAATCAGCTCGTCTTCTTCGCCCTGGCCGGCGATGACGATTTCGCCGCTGTCGGCCAATTGTTTGGCCACCGTGACGATGGCCGCCTGGGCTTCGTCGACATCCTTTAAGCGTACCGCACCCATGGCGTCCATGTCTTCGCGCATAATTTTGGCGGCGCGTTCGGACATGTTGGAGAAGAACAGCTCTTTGACGCCATCCGAGCCGCCCTTGAGGCTGATCGCCAACTGGGCTTTGTCGGTCTGGCGCAGCAAAATCTGGATGCCGGCGCTGTCGACGCGTTCCAGATCATCAAACGTGAACATCAATTGTTTGATGCGTTCGGCGCTTTCGCGGTTGCGTTCTTCCAATGCGTCCATAAAGCGCGTTTCGGTGTTGCGGTCCAGGGTGTTGAAAATCCCCGCCATCATTTCATGGCTGTCTTGGCGGGCGGTGCGCGCCAGGTTGGTCATGAATTCGGTGCGCAGGGTTTTTTCGACGTGGTCCAAAATATCTTTCGACACCGCCTCCATCGACGGCATGCGGATCACCACTTCCATTGCGAAATTTTCCGGCAGGGTGCCCAACACGTTGGCGGCGTGTTCGGGGCGAATTTTGCTCAACACCACCGCCACGGTTTGCGGGTATTCGTTCTTCAGATAATTGGCCAAAACCGCTTCGTTGACGTTGCCCAGCTTGTCCCACATGGTGCGCCCGGCGGGGCCGCGCAGCTCTTCCATGATTTGCAAGACGCGCTCTTCGGGCAGGGCTTTGTTGAGCAGGCGTTCGGTTGAATCGTATGAACCGACCAAGGATCCGGTGGACGACAGCTGATCGGCAAATTCAAGGAACAGACGTTCGACCACCTTGGAATTAACCGAGCCCAAGCCCGACATGATCTGTGACAGCTCGCGGATCTCTTCATCGTCCATCAGCTCAAACAGCGCGGACGACTGTTCATCACCCAAAGACAGCATGAAAATTGCCGCCTTTTGCGGACCTGTGAGGGCTCTGAAATCGTCTTTTACTACACGTGACATAATTTTACATTCTTAGCGCGATTCTAGGGCGCGGTATAGTGCATCGTACAATTGTGGCATGGTGAGGGGCCAATGGCTATGATGCAACCTTGTCCCAACTGCAGTTTAAGCCCAGTTCTCCTGCCGTATTCGAGATGGTGGCCAAACACGATTGTGCGCTGTCTTCTGGGATCGCAACGGCGGCGCTGATGACATATTGGTCTTGGGTGTTGCCTGGCACACGTTCTGAATTCATGCGCACGATGTTGGCGTTGAACTGTTGGAACACCTCACACAAACGGGCCATCAGGCCGGGACTGTCGCCGCCGGACACGGTGATGGTGTGGGTGATGGTTTCAGACGCGGGGTGTGTGGTGGTCAAATCAAAATGTGAAACCTTAATCTGGGCATCGGCACTTTCGGGCAAGGCTTCCAATTCGGCTTGAAGGGTTTGCAGCTCCATACCGGCACTAAATTCACAAATTGCGGTGAATTCTGCACCGCCGCCAAGGACGGCAAATGTGGTGTCGCCCAAATCAGCGCCCAAATCAAATAACCGTCCGGTGATGGCGGAGACCAAACCGACACGGTCGGGGCCGATGATGGAAATCAATGCTGTTGTGGACATAAGCGTCCCCTAATGAGGTTGTAACTGATGTGGGGGCGAGCGGTCTCGAACCCATATCTACTTTATACATGGGTTGGCGGTGAAACAAAGACCATGTGCGACTTCAACATGGTATGGTTTTTAAAATCGCTATGTCATTTGAAGGGGCAATCATGCGCTTGTTGGTTCTTTTTGTCTTGTTTGCCATTTCGTTCGGTGTTCACCCCGCGCAGGCGGAACAGTTGCGTCCGCAACTTGATGATATGGTGCGCCATTTTGGTCAGGTTGTGTTTGGTGATGAATACGGCTTAAACACCGGCGAAAAGGTGATCGCCAAATGGCAAGGACCGGTGGGGGTCACGATACAGGGCCGGCCAACCAAACCGATGGCGAAAATGGCCAGCCGCCGCTTAAGTGATTTGAGTAAGTTAACCAAGTTGAAGTTTAAACAGGTCAAGCCCGGCACCCCAGGTCAAAATATTGACTTGCTGTTTCTCAAACGCCAGGAAATGGGTCTGCTTAAAGGCCAAAATTTGGATCAAAATGTGATCCGCCGTTTGACCGCTGATCCCACTATGGTGTGCTTTTTTCTCACCTGGAAAAAGCCTCAAAACCGTATCGTAAAGGCCATCGTTGTGGTCAATGTCGAGCGTGATCCTGTGCAAATCAATGCTTGCCTTCTGGAAGAATTGACCCAAGTCATGGGGCTGCCCAACGACGTCGATGCCTATTGGCCATCCATGTTCAATAATCTTGATATGTCCTTAAGCTGGTCTCAATGGGACGAATTGTATTTGAAAACTCTGTACGACCCGCGCATCAAGCCGGGGATGAAGCCTGTGGATGCACTTTTTATTGCGAAAGGCATTTTTGCCGAAGCCTTAGCCAATCAGCCATAACCATCCTACAATTGGCTGAGGGACGTTTGTTGCAAGACTGAACTGAGGAGTTCCTAAGATGGGGCGTGACACCATAATCGAGCGCAAGGTCTACCCACTAGGTGAATCCATCTTTAAACAAGGCAGCACCGGGCGTACGGCCTATATTGTGCAAAAAGGCAGTGTTGATATCATCCGCACCCATGCTGATGGCAGCGAAACGCTGCTGGGTAATGTGGGTGTTGGTGGCATGTTTGGTGAAATGGCGGTTATTGACGAAAGCCCACGTATGGCAGGAGCGCGTGTGGCAGAAGCGGCCACGGTGATCGTGGTGACCGAACAGATGTTTCAACACAAACTGAAGCAAGCCGACCCGTTTATCCGCGGTCTGCTGAACATTATGGCCGATACCATCCGATCCATGGGCAAAAAGCCAAAGATCTGATATACCATACTTATCTCCGTTATGACGCCGTAGATCTAAGCGATGAAAATCACTTGATGATCACCTGTGTGTGATAGAGTGTGTCCCTAACAATGAGAGGATTCCAATCGATTATGTCCGACGATACAACACCCCTAAATCACCCTGAAACACCTGTCAAAAGTGGCGGGGTGATGGGTAAGCTGCGGGGGTACTTCATCGCCGGAATCCTGATCACCGCACCGATATCGATCACTGTTTATTTGGGCTGGTTGTTCATTTCTTTTGTGGACGGCCGGGTCATGCCGCTGATCCCTGTGAAATTCAACCCCGAAACCTATTTGCCCTACAGTTTACCGGGACTTGGAGTGGTGGTTGTGGTGGTGGGGCTGGTCTTCATCGGCGCGTTTACGGCCGGCTTCATGGGCCGCTTTTTTCAGCGTCAGGGTGACCGGGTGATGAGCAAAGTGCCGGTACTACGCGGTGTATATAAAGCTCTCAAGCAAATTTTAGAGACCGTTTTGGCGCAGCAATCCAATGCCTTTCGTGAGGCGGTGCTGGTGGAATATCCGCGCCGCGGCATGTGGGTGATCGCGTTCATCACCGGCAAGACCACCGGCGAAGTGCAAAGCGTGACCGAAGATGAGGTCATCAACCTGTTCATCCCCACCACCCCCAACCCGACGTCGGGCTTTTTGATCTTTGTGCCCAAGGAAGACATCGTGCCGCTGTCTATGAAGGTGGAAGAGGCCATAAAAATGGTCATTTCCGGTGGCATCGTCACCCCACCGGATCACCGCTCGATCGCAGAACAAGGCAAGATCAAAATACGCTCCAGCGAACATTTGGTGGATCACAACAAAACCACGTCTTAATCTTTGCGGGCAAATGTGAGATAGTTCGACATCTTAAAATGCGGGGAGGGGGGAGCAGGCGTGGCTCAAATCAGTCATGAACTAAAATACTACAAGCATTCGATGCGAATATTGGTCAATCGGCTGTTCGGCCGTGAGGTCGTTGCGTTGGATAAGTATCCTGCGGTTGAGGTCAGCGGTGTTTGTAACCTCAACTGTGTATTTTGCGCTTACAAAGACAAAGACGCTGGAAAAGTGGTCATGTCTAACGACGATTTTACAAATAACATCAATCAATTGGCTGATCTTGGACATGATCATTTGGTGCTTACCCCGCAAACCGGGGATGTTTTTATCGACAAACACTTTGGCGACAAAATCGCGGTCCTGGAACGGCACCCTAAGATCAAGAGCTATGAATTCATCACCAACCTGATTTCGGCGTCTGATGCGGTGCTCGACAGGTTGGCCAAGGCGCAAAAACTAACGCGTATGTACATCAGCCTGTATGGGCACACGCAAGAAAACTTTGAAAAAATCACCGGGCGCTCGCACTCCCAATACCGACGTTTGATTAAAAATATCAATTATTTGGCTCAAATCGCGCCTGATTTTAAAGGTGGCCTGGGTGGCTTTGTGATGACCAATCGTGATCTTTCGTGGTCGCCGCACAAACCTGCATCGGATGATTTTGATGAGTCCGATGTGTTGCGGGCCGTGAGAAATCTGGCCGAGTGTGACCAAGATTTTTATTGGAGCGGTAATCACGTTGATTTCGACAGCTGGGGAGGGCGCATTACACAATCTGAACTCGACGAATTAGACTTAGGCTTTCGCGTCGTCGGGCCCTCCGTACCGATGATCGGTCCCTGCGGCATGCTGTTTGGCGGTGCTGTTATTTTGGCCGATGGGCAGGTCAACGCCTGCGGTTGTCGGGCGGTTGGTACCGGCTTGATCATCGGTGATAGCAAAACCACGCCGTTGCGTGAAATTTTGTCGCCGGATAACCCAAAGTTCAAGGCTCTTTTGGCGCGCCATACCAAGGGTGATTATCCCGAAGATTGTATTGGGTGCAAAATTTTCACCAGCATCTACAGGCGGCCCCATGGTCGTGACGTGACCACCGTTGAGGGCTTCATTGCCGGTCAACGCAAACGTTGCGAACGAACAGCCTCATAATCTACCCGCTGGTCCACGTGGTAGCCAAAGCGTCCAGTACCTCACGCAGGCCGTGGGCCATTTTATAGCCGTTAAATGCGCCCAGTTTGACCCACCGGGCTTGGCTATGTTCCGCTGAAATCACCACCTGCGCGTCGGTGGTGCGGCATAAAAATGTGATGCCGATGGATTGCTGTTTTTGTGCGCCGCGCTCAAAATGAAACGTGTCGATGACGCGTAACGGGGTGATGCTCAGGCCGGTTTCTTCATGGGCCTCACGCACCACCGCTTGTTCAGGTGTTTCGCCGTACTCGATGCGCCCCGAACACGGATCCCATAGCCCCGGCGCATGGTCTTGATCCAGGCTGCGTTTGAGCAGCAAGACATGGCCATCGCGCACGATGACGGCGGTGACGGCGACGCTAAACAGTTGCGACATGATCGGATCTCCTCAGCCGGAACGCAGGTATTTGATGGCGGCGTCGCGCTCAAACAGATAGAGCAGGGTGCGCAAGGCCTCGCCGCGTTCGGTTTTTAAATCCGGGTCGGTTTCCAAGATGATTTTGGCATCGTCGGTGGCCGTGGCCAGCAAACCTTGATGAACCTCCAGATCGGCCATGCGAAACTCCGGCAAGCCGCTTTGCCGGGTACCCAAGACTTCACCGGCACCGCGCAATTTCAAGTCTTCTTCTGCGATGATAAAACCGTCTTCGGTCTCGCGCATGATTTTAAGGCGTTTGGAGGCCACTTTGCCCAGGGGCGTTTGGTAGACCAGCAAGCAGGTCGAAGCCGCGCTGCCACGGCCGATTCGCCCCCGTAACTGGTGCAATTGGGCCAATCCAAAACGTTCGGAATGTTCGATCACCATGATGGTGGCTTCGGGCACATCGACGCCGACCTCGATCACCGTGGTGGCGACCAGGATGTCGATCTTGCCGGACTTGAAATCGGCCATCACGCAGTCTTTTTCTTTGCCCTTCATGCGGCCATGAATCAGGCCGACGCGCTCGCCAAGGTCTTCGGCGCCCGCGTCGGCCTGGTCCATGGGCGCCTCAAAGGCAAAGCCAAGGATGCGCCGATGGCGGCGTTCGCTGCGGGTGAAATTGC
>JAESUA010000384.1 GCA_016763255.1 Magnetovibrio sp.
AACCACTACGTCCGCGATGTCTCGATGTGTGAGGACGCCAGCCGCATCCGAACAAACCCCGGCATCTTCGCCAGGGCCCGAAGCTTCGCCCTCAATATCATGCGCACAAATATCGAAGGCAACATCGAAGACGTCCTGTGGTGCACCGCACTCGACATCAAAAGGGTGCTTGCCTATCGCTTCAAGTAACTAGCGTTGAACAGCCCTGGGTATTGAGGAGATGTTCAGATCCGCTCACCGGGGTGAAGATTATGTTGAGTGAAATACATGCGATGCCCGATTGGCTATGTTCTCAAGAGATAGTGCTGAAGTTAGTACACGAGAGGGCAAACTGTACCTGTTGATAGAACTTCCAAATTCGTCTTTGTCCAACGGGTGGATAAAACGGCGCAAATGACGCTGGCGGCGTTCCTGCGCGATCTGATCAAAGCACTACCATGTTCATGGTATTACCCCTCACAGCACATTTCATTAAGTTACCACGTATAATCGCGTGTGTTGCAGATGATGTATGCATTTAAAACCTCGCGAAAACATGATTTTTAAAATTTTGTGCTTCTGTCCAAGGAAGGCTCCTCGGTTTGTTGCGCAAAGTTTCATCTGAAAGAGGGCGGGATGTTTAAGAAGGTTTTTGTATTTATTTCGGTGTTGTTTTTTTCTCTGAATGCCTATGCGGCAGATCCATTCAAGATAAAGATTGAAAAAGACAATAGCCTTTCGATTAAATACAAAAGCCAAACCTTGAAGGTCAAAGCGCAGCAGCCTTGGCTGGAAGAGACGCGCGGCGGCACAAAATATTATTTGGTCAACGGTGACATTTCCATAGGCGGATTGGATCTGTTGCAAGCCGAGGTCAGTGTCAGCTCAAAGGGTGGACAGTTTATTGTCGAAAGTGCACCCCAATTTGGTGACCTCTCCATTGAAGCCGGAAAGATTGAATTCAGTTTACTGCCGGGCGACCAGATCAAAGACGCACCGGCCAATGCCGAATTCAGCAAGAACGAAATGGTGATGTTGGCTAATCTCAACACCGCGTTTACGCTGAAGATTGGTAAGAACACTTCTATTGCTATTCCAACGCCGGGCCAAGTCGAAGTCACCCTCATGTTGGAATTCACCAAGGGCACGTTCTACTACGAAGGGCCGATTCCCGCGCTGCAAGAACTTGCCGGCGGTCTGGAAAAATTCGTTAAGGCCAGCAAAGACGACGAAGCCACCACCCTGGGGCTGGGCTACAGCGTTAATGGGGCCTTTAAGTACGAGTCAGAAGTACCTTTGTATAAATCGGCAAAAAGCTCTGCTAACCAAAAATTCTCCTGCAACTTGGTTCTTTCTGGTTCTATAGAAATTGCAGAAGCTTTGGAAGTAGATGCAGAAGCATGCATCGACACAGTCCATGGGAAGTTAGGCCTCAACGGGGCGATGATTCTCAGCGCCGAAGTCATTGGTGCACAAGCGACCTATACGGTTGCCAACGGTTCCGTCGTTGTCGATAAGAAAGGCGCCCAATTCGGTTTTGCCAAAACGACGCCGGGGATGAGCAAAAATCTCGAAAACATTCTTCACTTCGTTGCGCCAATGCTGATGGCGGAAGCGTCTGTTTCTGGCTATGTGCAAAGTAACAAAAAGTTTGGCATTATCATGCAGGCTAAAGGCGTCGAAATTGTCAACGGGGTCGGTTTTAAAAATCTCTATTTGTCGACGACCGAGGCCGGTATGGAAGTTGAAGCGGTGCTTCAATCCAAGAACCTTGGCAATGTTTCGACCAAGGGTAAAATCACCGATACGTCGTGTTGGCTCGAAGTCAAAAGTAACGTCAAGATCTTTGGCTTTAAGCTGAGTTCGCCCCGGATTAAGCCTTGCGCTGCGGGCTCTGGTGCCGTCGAATATGCTGGTAAAATTGCCATCCTTGGCAAGGGGCTTGCCGTTAAGGGCGTGGATGATGTCAAGAAAACGGGCGGTGCCACACTTGATTTTGCCGAGGCATTGACCTTTAAAATTGGCAAGATGACCCTTAAGGCTGGTGAGGCCGTGTTTGATAAAAAGAAAAAGAAAATCAACCTGCTCGGCAGCAAACTCACAGCAGCCAAAGGATTGGGTGAGTTTGATTTTGGTGATTTACCAATCGACACCTCCGGTGGATTCAAGAAAGTGGTCCATGCGTCGAAAAAAATCGAATACGGTAAAAAAATTAAATTTAGCGGCGGCTCTGTCAGCATCTCTGGCTTAGCAGATGTTGGGGCAAGCTTTTCCGCCAGAAATGGTCGCCCAAAAATCACGGCACATGTGAAAAGCAAGACCAAAGCACGGTTCTGCGTCAAGGTGAAGTTTGCAGGATTCAAAACCAGTAAGTGCGACAAGATTAGCATCAACGTCGATGAAAAACTGAAGCTGAGCACTGGTTGCTTCCGCGTGTCTGCGAAAAAGAAAATCTTGGGTAAGAGTTTCCGTATCCCGCGCAAGGACATCTGCATCGGCAAAGATAAAGATGCCGGTGGTGGCTTTACGCCAGACAAAGACAGTGTTGCCTACGTGGTTTATCTGCAGGCCTATAATGGCAAATATGTCTACGCTGTGGGGGGGGGCAATCAAAACAGCGTCATTGCTGGCGCAGATTCACCCAGCGGCCACGCCACTTTTGTGATGTACAACAAGGTTCCGGGATCGGAAGAAGTCAAAAAAACCTGTCCGGTTTTTGGTTCGTCCACGTCTTTTCGCACCCTCAATGACCAGTTCCAAGATCGGTTCTTACGCCTCGATAAGAAGCTCAACGCGCTGGATGCAAAGGCAAAGAATTCCCGCAGTTCCGAGCAGGCAATTTTGGAATCGGCTCAGGGCAAACGGTCCGGTCAGTGCATCTCCGATGGTGACGTGGTTTATTTAAAAAGCCAGGCTCATGGAAGTTATTGGACGACCAGCCCGACCAATGGTGATCGACTCTTTGGCGTTGATAAGCTTAGGGGGGACAGAAGACGTTTTCAGAAATTCACGATCCACCTTGAACCCAAATAATGGTTTTCATGGTTTACGGCAGCGGGTGTTTTGCGCTGCCGTAAGCTTTTCGTGATGAAACAATCATCTTAACGTAGGTGAGTTTGAACAGGTACTTTTGTTCTGGGTTTCAACACCATTCCCGGAATTAAGACGAGGCTAACGTGGGTATTTCCAAACACACACATCACACACATCATTCGCAAAACGTGAATTGTAGGGGCCAGAAATCAGCGCTGCGTTTTCTTGTTCCTTTGGCCGTTTCTGTTCTCTTGTCAGGCTGCTTGGCGAACGGCCTTGAGCTATCCCAGCAAAACACCGTTGAGCGCAATTCGACACTCAAAAATGTCATTCCATATGACAAAATAACCTCCACGCAGTTGATGCATGCTGCCGATGGGATCGAATTTTTGGATCAGGCAAAATACGACAAAGCCAACAAGTCGTTTAATAAGGCGCTAAAGCTCGATATTAAAAACTCCTATCTGCAATTTCTCAACGGCCTCAGTTATCATCTGATGGCGTTGAAAGGGGATGTCACACAATTTCCCCTGGCCAAGATGGGCTACGATATGGCCATTCAGTTTGATCGATCCAACTGGATCGCCCATTACCACCTTGGCCTGTTGTATCTGGATCAAAGAAACTTTGTTCAGGCGCAAGAAAAATTTTCCGAAGCCACGCTGTTCATCGATGATGACCCCGACATACTATACAGTTTGGCGGTTGCCTCTTATTATGCAAAAGATCCTGCTACGGCTGCGGGGGCGCTCGATAAGGCGCGATTGCTTGCGCCAAATAATAAAAATATTTTGAGGGCATCCTCACTGATCATGGCGGCCATGGGGCAGTCCGACAAAGCCTCAGATTTTGAAGCGAAGTATATCCAGGCTGCAGCAATGCCATCGGGTGAAAAACGTCTTTCGCGACGATTGATGGATTGGCAACGTTTCCATACCCGTAATGGCAATAAACTTTTTGCCCAATATCAAGACGATGCCCTTGAGACTGATGGGGACACTCCTCCAAGTCCCCTAGCCATGCCGACCACGCCGGTGAGCCGTGAGGTCTTGGCTTCTGACGAAGAAATCATTGAGCAAATGATCGATGACGCGTATGCGCAAACGGATCGGGCAGCGGCAGCACTTGATCGTGTGGAATCAATCATCGATGAAGCCAATGAAGCCGCCGATGCCGCTTTGGAAATTTCCGATGAAATGCCTTCAGTGGCCAAAACCGCCAAGGCGGCTCAAAGATCGGCAATGGATGCGGCATCTGCGCTTGATGCGGCTTCAGCAGCCATGGATAAGGCTTCTGAACTGGCGGGCAGCGCATCAGCTGATATGAGCATTGAGCAGGTTCGTACGATCTTGGCAAAAGTCAAAGCGGCCTCTGTTGAAACCCAAAATAAAGCTAACGCGTCCATTTTTGCCGTAAAAAAAGCTAAGAAATATGCCGATAAGGCTAAAGCTGAAGCGGCAGACAACGAATTTTTTCAGCTTGAAAATACTGACGAGTACGAAGATGAGATCGAGCCCGACGAAAACAAGATGGTTATTGTCGACGTTGTCATTATTCGCACAGAGGAAGACAATACGACCTCTAAAGGTGTTAATTTACTCAATGGACTTACTTTGCAATTCGGTGGTGGCGTTTCCGATACTGCGGCCTTTGGTATTTCCAACATCAGTTATAAAAGTGATGAAACTCCGGGGCTAGCCAAGACCATCACACGGGCGATTAACATCCCCTCCATCACCTATTCACTGAATATCGCAAATTCTGCAACCGCGCGAAATGAGATTTTGGCACGCCCTACATTGGTTGCCCTATCGGGACAAGAGTCTGAGTTCTTCTCTGGTATTCGCATTCAGGCTGCGGCCATCGGCGGTGCATCCAATACTGGGTCTTCGGTTCAGATTGAAGATGAAATTGGCGTTAGACTAAAGGTGCTGCCAGAATTCTTGGAAGACGGCCGGGTCAAGCTGGCGGTCGAGGCGGAACGAACTTTTCTTGCCACGCCGAACACCACGTCGATTACGTATGAGTTCCGCGTCGATACGTCCAAAACAAACGTCATTGCCAACGTTGCGATGAATTATGGTGAAACACTGATCTTGAGTGGCATGAGTGAAAAGGAAACGGAGAGAGTCAGTTCCGGCGTGCCGTTTCTTCAAGATATCCCACTGATTCAGTATTTCTTTTCAAAACGCACGACCCGCGATTTTCATAAATCGGTTCTTATTTTGCTGACGCCTCGTCCCCCTTCTTACGTTCAGCAAACGACAGAAGACCGGGAAAAAGCCAGTACAAGCATGAACAAAGAAGAACGCGTGTTGAGCGTGATGCAAGCGCGCTACAGTGACTGGTTTAAACCCTACCCAAACTGGGCATCAGTTTTTAATCACCTGCAAGATAATGCGCTGTATCGCGAATTTCGCACCGGTGACGTTAATATGGAAAAATGGGAAAGCCAGGTCGGGTATAAAAACCGCTTAAAAAAAGCGATTGAGTTCCTTTACCATTGATTGAAACATGCCGGGGCCAAAAGGCACTATCGGCATTATGGAATGAAACAATGTTGAGACGGTTTTTTGCCACGGCGAGTATAGTGTTATTGCCCCTCATGCTGACCCAATGCGGCGCGAGGGACAATCACAATCCAACCATTTCGGCATCTGGGCCACAATCGTGCCGGATGTGTGATCTGCGCTACAAAATGTTTATGGGCCGCGATTTGTCGGGGAGTGATTTTTCAGGCGCATATCTATTCAACGCCAACTTTGCGGATGCGAAGTTGCAAAAAACACTATTTAAAAGCGCCAATTTGACGCTGGCAGACTTGTCCCATGCCGACCTTTCCGGGGCTAAGCTCATGAGGGCCGACCTGACGAAAGCGCAAGCCTATAAAGCAAATTTGCAGGGTGCAGATTTTTCTTTTGCCGAATTGCGTCAAGCACAGTTCGAGTTCTCTGATTTGAGCAACAGCTCATTTATTGCGGCAACGATGATTGGCGTCAATTTAACCAAAGTGAATGCACAAAATGCCAATTTTGAAAGTGCCCTCATGGATGACGCTGACCTGAGGGGGGCCAACTTGCAGGGGGCCTTATTTGAGGATACAGACCTCTTCGGTGCCGACCTCAAGGGGGCGAATTTGAGCGGGGCAAACCTGACCAATGCCGACTTGCGCCACGCCGACCTGACCGGTGCCAACCTTTCTCACGCCAACCTGATCGGTGCAAACTTGAGCGGGGCCAAGCTAAAAGGGGCGGACTTGAGCGACGCCGATATCGAGTTTACGAATTTTTATATGGCCGACCTTTTAAACGCAAAACTCAACCATTCCATTTTGGAACAAACCAATTTCTGCCGTGCGCGGATGCCTGACGGATCGCATGGTGAATGCGATTAAGTGTCAGGTTCTGCAAGCTTGGGCAAGGTATTAGCCCGGTGGTGAAGTCCTGCCAGGAAAGCATGACCAAGACATAAATTGACTTCAACGGCGTGGCGGTGCGCGGCCAGCGGCAGATCATCAAAGCCGGTGATGTCTTGGTGCGCACGGGATAAACGGGCAAGCTTCTGGATATCGCCGAGGCCATCGTGGGCAGATTTCGCACCGGTTTTGGTTCCGCGACGGTGCTGGGGGGGGGGCTTTTTTCTTGAATTTCCGGATCGGCCGCCGCCGGTGCCGCCGCCGTCGGTCGCATGACCATCGACCGCTTGGTTAAGCAGGATTACCCGAAACCGTGATGGCGCGCATGCCGGAATTGAATTCCAAGGCCGCCGAAGATGCATGGCGTGATTATGGTGAAGTGATACTGTTTGATACCCGTGAAGAAGCGGTCAAGATCAGTGATGAGTAGGCGTCCGAACACCTTGAAGTGCACACTCAAGACCTCGACTGGTGGCTACAGAATCTGCGCAACTATGGTTCTTTGTTCATGGGTGAAGAAACCAACGTTTCGTTTGGTGACAAGACCTTTGGCCCGAACCACATCCTGCCCACCAAGGGTGGTGCCAAATACACCGTTGGCCTCAACGTCGGCAAGTTTATTAAGGTCGTGACCTATCAGCGTTCATCGCGTGAAGTCTGCCGCGATGTGTCCAAGGTCTCCGCACGTATTTCTCGCCTGGAAGGCATGCAAGCGCACGCCTGTACCGGCGATACGCGTCTGGTCAAATACTTCCCGAACGAAACCTTCGAACTTCAGCCTTAACTCGCCAACAGGCTGACCTTTGCGCTGCCGTTGATCCTCTCGAATGGTGGCAGCGGAATTTTTATTTGATCAACAACACACATAAATCGTGAGGTGAACCATGAGCCAGCTGTTTGATTTGACTGGAAAGGTCGCCTTGTGCACCGGAACCGCCTCCGGTATCGGCCAACGCATGGTAATCGCTTTGTCCCAAGTTGGGCCGACGTGATCTTGGTCGACCGTCAGGAAGACGCTTTGGCTGAAGCGGCCGAGGCCATTGCGCCGAGGTTCTTTCGCACCGCGCTGACCGCCAAGGTCTATGACAACCCTGATCTCATCGAACACAACGCCAAGATAACCGCGATCGGTCGCAACGGCGAAGTTACGGCCATTTGACCCGGCAGGGTGATCGTTCATGTCGGCCTGATGGATGGCGTTGATGGCAT
>JAESUA010000385.1 GCA_016763255.1 Magnetovibrio sp.
AGCATCGGGCGGTTATAACGAAATCAATACGGGTGGTTATTATGGCAATGACACCATCCATGCCTATGGCGGCTACAACAAAATAACCTCAGGTCACGGGGATGATTATATCCGTGCCTATGGCGGTGCGAATGTCATTTCGGACAGCTGGGGGCACGATGATATACGTGCCTGGGGCGGTTATAATGAAATCACAGCCGGTTGGGGCAATGACACAGTCTATGCCTATGGCGGCGTCAATCAAATTTGGGCTGGTTCGGGCAACGATTATGTCCGGGCTTATGGCGGTGCCAACATTATTGATGGCGGCTCCGGTAACGATAATATTTATGCTTCTGGTGGTGCCAACATCATCGAAGGTGGTTTCGGCAATGATTATATCCGTGCCTATGGTGGCGCAAACGTCATTGATGGCGACTCCGGTAATGATAATATTTATGCTGCTGGTGGTGCTAATATCATCGATGGTGGAAGCGGAAACGACACGCTTTCCGCCTCTGGTGGCGCAAATGTCATCGATGGTGGTTCGGGCCACGACTCCATCACGGCCACTGGCGGTGTCAACGTCATTGATGGGGGAAGCGGCAATGACACCATCACCGCTTACGGTGGTGCCAACATCATCGAAGGCGGCTCCGGCTACGATACAATTCGGGCCTATGGTGGTGCCAATATTATCACCGACAGTTATCACAGCAGCGATATCTTTGCCGCCGGTGGTGCAAACGTCATCTCCACCAACGTTGGTCATGATAAAATCATCGCCATTGGTGGTGCCAACGTCATCAGTTCCGGCTGGGGCCGTGATTTTGTGGTGGCAGCCGGTGGTGCCAATGTCATCTCTACGGGGTCGTACGCCGATCAAATCGTCGCCGTTGGCGGTGCAAACCTGATCCATGCGGGCACCGGCAGCGATACGGTGATTGCCTTGGGCGGGGCCAACTTGGTGCACGCCGGGTCCGGCAATAATTTGGTGATCACCGCCGGTGCGGCAAACTTTATCGCGGCTGAAGGCGGTAACGATATTTTGGTTGGCGTGGGCGGCCTCAACGTGATGTTTGCGGGCGATGGCTCCAACATCTTAACCGCAGTGGGCAGCACCAACTTCCTCGCCGGTGGCACCGGGCGTGACATCATGACCGGGGTTGGTGCGAACAACATTTTCCTCGCCGGTGGTGGCAACAACATCATGACCGCCATTGGTGCCAATAACATCATGTTTGCCAACCAGGGCGATGACATCATCACCACATTGGGCATGAATAACTTTATCTCGGCCGGGGATGGCGACAACATCGTCACCGCGCTGGGTGCAAACAATGCGATTTTGTCCGGTGATGGTGATGACATCATCACCGCAGCCGGCAATAACAACTTTGTCGTGGCCGGTGATGGCGAAAACATCGTCACCACCGTGGGGCAGAACAACGTCGTATTGACCGGTGATGATGCGGATATCATCACCGCCTTGGGTAAAAACAACTTTATTGCCGCCGATGGGGGCAATGACATCATCACCACGGCGGGCAAAACCAATGTCGTGATGGCCGGGTCGGGAGATGACATCATCACCGGCGTTGGCAACCTCAATGTATTGTTGGGCGGCACCGGCGATGACATCATCACGGCCGTCGGCAAAAACAACTTGGTCTTTGGTGATCAAGGCGACGATATGTTGATCGCCACCGGCAAGATGAACATGATTTTCGGTGGCACCGGCAATGACATCATCGTCGGTGCGGGGGAAAAGAACTTCCTGCTGGGTGGCGCTGGTGACGATATGATTTTTGCCGCGGGCAAAGAAAACACCGCCCAGGGCGGTGCCGGCGACGACATCATGGTGGCTGCGGGCAACAAGAATAATTTAGACGGCGGGTCCGGCGATGACATCATTGTCGGCGCGGGTGACCAAAACATCGCCACCGGTGGTGACGGATCAGACATCATTATCCTGGCGGGCAAAAGCAATCTGGCCTTTGGCGATGGTATGGTGCGCGAAATCGACGGTGAAGATTATTATTTGCCGGTGATCCCTGATTTTGATGTGAACTCCATTGAGCTGCCTGATTTTGACATTCCAGAAATCAAAACCCCAAAACTGGAATTCAGCGGTATCTCCATCCCCGAGGTGCGTATCGCCTCGATCCACATTCCCAACTTCTCCATTCCCATGGTGGATTGGCCGAACCTCAGCATGCCCAGCTTCGGGATG
Organism: Magnetovibrio sp.; assembly: GCA_016763255.1. GTDB lineage: Bacteria > Pseudomonadota > Alphaproteobacteria > Rhodospirillales > Magnetovibrionaceae > Magnetovibrio. Next base: position 2,213 of record JAESUA010000385.1, read on the forward strand.
CCCGATTTCAGCCTTCCCGATTTTGGTATGCCGAGTTTCTCGGTGCCAAATTTCTCGGTCCCCAGTATCTCGACTCCGAATTTCAGCATGCCGAACTTCAGTGTGCCCGAATTTAAGGTGCCGGACTTTGATCTTCCGAACTTCAGCTTCCCGAATTTTTCGTTCCCGGATTTCAGTCTGCCGAACTTCACTTGGCCAAACTTTGATTTCCCGGACTTCAGCTGGCCGAGCATCGATTGGCCGGAACTGAGCTGGCCTGATATAGACCTGCCCAACGTCAGTTGGCCGGATATCAGCATTCCCAGTGTTTCCTTTCCCGATCTTTCGTTCCCGCACATCAGCTTGCCAGACTTCAGTTGGCCTGATTTGAGCCTGCCGAATTTTGGCTGGCCGGACATAGATTGGCCGAACATCAGCCTGCCGAACTTCTCATTGCCGCAGTTTGCGTTCCCCAACGTCACCATGCCGCATATTAATGTCGATGTGCCGATGCCCAACATTGCCGTAAAGGTGAATTTTGACATCCCGGCGTTCAACTTCATGGAAAACGGCGGCGACGTGATGTTGCTGGCGGGCCAGGAAAACAAAGCCTATGGCGGCGATGGTGACGATGCCATGCTCGCCATGGGCACCAAGAACACCATGTTCGGCGACGATGGAAATGACTTGATGGTCGCCATGGGCAAGGAAAACATCCTGGCCGGTGGGGCCGGCGATGACATGATGATTGCCATGGGTAACTCAAACGTTATGGCGGGTGGCGCAGGCAACGACATGATCGTGGCGCTTGGCAAAGAAAACCAAGTCGATGGCGGTGACGGCGATGACACGGTGATTGCCGCAGGTGACAAAAATAAGATTGGTGGCGGTAAGGGTAATGACACCTTGATCGCTGCGGGTATGGCCAATGAAATATCCGGTGGTGATGGAAACGACACCATCATCGCGGCGGGCAAGCAAAACGCCATTGATGCCGGTGACGGTGACAATTTGATTGTTGTCGCCGGTCAGGAAAATACCGTGGTCGCCGGTGATGGTAACGACAATCTCCTTGCCTTGGGTAAATCCAACAAGGTCGACTTGGGTGCCGGTGACGATACGGCGGTTATTGGCGGTATGAGCAACGAAGTTACCATGGGTGACGGTAAGGATACCGCCTACATCGCCGGTATGACCAACAAAGTCGATATGGGCGAAGGCGACGATATGGCCGTCATCGCCGGTGCGAATAACGAAGTGTCTTTGGGCGGTGGCGACGATACGGCCTATGTCGGCGGTGCTACGAACATTGTCGATGCCGGTGATGGCAGCGATACGGTGTTTGTCGCCGGGTTGCAAAATACCATTGATTTGGGTGCGGGCGATGATGTCGCTGGGATCGTTGGCGGTTTGAATAAAATTACTGCCGGTGAAGGCAACGATCAAGTTTATGCCCTTGGTGGCCTTAACCAGATCCAAATGGGTCAGGGCAATGATAGTGTTTTTGCGCTGGGTGGTGGCAATGCCATCGATGCCGGTAGCGGCAATGATGTGGTCTTTGCCGCCGGTATCGGCAACGCCGTTTACGGTGGCAGTGGTGATGACATCGTCTTTAGCTTCGGCGCAACCGGGCTGATCGTTGGCGGCACCGGGGATGATTTCATCTTGAGCGCTGGTGTAGGTAGTCAAGTTTATGGCGGTATCGGCATCAACAGCGGTTTGATTGATGCCTTGTCATCGGATGACGATATCATCATTTCGTTGGGTCAAAATGAAACACTGCATGGCGGTTCCGGGACTGATTTGCTGATCGGGTCCGGTTTTGGCGCGATTGATTTTTTCAACTCGCAAGCCGCAGCCGACATCGTATTTGATGTTGATGCCGCCTTTAGCCAGATGAAGGAGATCTTTGGCGACATCTTGGACAATCTTTCCCAGGTGCTGACCGGCGCGATCGACTCGGTCGGGAGTTTCCTCACCGGGTCCACCTTCGAAGGTGGCGAAGGCCAAGATACCCTGACCGGTGGTTTTGGCGACGACACCTTGAAGGGTGGCGATGACAGCGACACCTACATTTATTACTTGGGCGAAGGCGATGATACGATCATCGATACCGGTGGCTCGGATGATGTTCTGGAAATTCGTGGCGGCTTCTTCGACAGTTTGATGTCGGTCGAAAATCTGCAAGTCGCAGCCTTCAAGGCCGATGATGAAGATGGAAACTTCCTCAACCTGCGCTTTATGGATGCGGCTGGAAATGAGTGGGGCTCGGTCACCATCGATCTTGCGCAAGGCGGAATGATTGAAACCTTGCGCTTGGGCGAAAGTGGCTTGGAACTCGATCTTGAAGACATCTATGACGACGCCAAAGAAATTGATGGTGATGACAAAGATGATTTCGAGCTCTCGGACGAGCAAATGGATCAAATGTCCGACTTGCTGAGTGATGGCTTGGAAAACACGGAACTTGGCGACCTCGATACGGGTGGCCAAGGCGATATGGCGTACGTAGAAACTTACACAACAGCTAGTGACACTGTTGCGGGGGGCGATGACTCAACGGCAAGTGTCAGCAGTGACAAAATCAAAATATGACAATGGAGAAAATTAAGATGTCGCGTAAAATTTATTCGCTTGAAGAAGATGGACAGACAGTAGAGTTGTTTGGCAGCGATGCCGGGGACAAAGAATACTACGTGGACGGTATCCACGGTATCCAGCAAACCGGCCTGGGCGTGAAGGTCAACTTCTTCACCCTTGGGATCGATACCACCAATGAATACCAACGCCGTGAAACGGTTTGCCGTCTTGCCATGGCCACACCGCAGTTTTTGCAGATGGCTGATTTCATGCAAGAAATTGCCCAGAACCTTCGTGCCAATGTTGCCGCAGATACTTCCGGCAAAAGCAGCTAAGCGTTACAGCGCATTCTTGAGGAGATAGGTAATATGGATTCCACGTTTTGCGATGGCGTGATGGACATTTCCATCACCGGCGGCGTTGTCCGCGTTGATTTTTTTGATTATGTGAATGGCGAAAACGACTCAAATGGCAATCCGCCGCGTCAGCATAACCACCGCATCTTGTTGACACCGGAAGCATTTTTGCAGACGTATACGGCGTTTGACCAAGTGATCAATCAGTTGGTTGAAAAAGGCCTGTTGACGCGCCGCGACGAAGCCGCTCAATAGTCTTTGTGATAAATGAAATTTAGCGCGCCCTGTATATCGGGGCGCGCTTTTTCTTTTTAACGTTCCAGTTCGCTGACATGGGCCGAAGTGACACGTAACCGGTTTGAGGTTTCACGCAGCATATTCATCATCACCACGTTGAAAATATCCGGACGGTCTTTGGTCATTTCATCGAAGGCCGAACGGCTGAGGACAAGACACGTTACTTTCTGGTCGGCAATCACGCTGGTTGATCTTGCCAGCCCGTTGATCAAGCCCATTTCGCCAAAGGTGACACCGGGGCGCAAGCCTGACAGGCGGACGCTACGCCGTCTTCCCCGCATGCTGACCATGACGCTGACCGACCCCGACACCAGCAGATACATTTGCGTGGTGTGTTCGCCTTGGTTCAAAATGACATCGCCTTTGCAAAAGCTCTGTTCCTTAAGGATGCTCTTAAGGTAGGCCGTTTGATTGTCGTTTAGGTTTAGGGCCAAATCCATTTGCGCCAAAGGCACATCAAAGTCCCACCTTAAGCTTCCGCAATGCTTGTCCAATACGATGTCTTCGGCATAAGACAAGGCAGAGTCCGTATCTGAAAATGTGTGCAAGCCGGCACCATGGGGTACTTTCGTGAGGTGTTCAGGGGTTGCCCACAAGGGACTGTCGTCATCCAGATGAGAGATCAGAAATAGTTTATTCTTGTCTGAAATTGAATTTTGCAAGCGCATGAGAATTTTAAGGCCGGTATCGTCAATGACCGTGACGCGGCGTAAATCCAAGATGCATATGTCGATGTCGTTTAAAGCATCTTCAATTTCTTTTGCCAATTGATCGGCGGAACCAAAAAAAATGGGGCCTTGGGCTTCAAATATGGAAATCGTCTGGCCATGACGTTCTAAGATCGACATGGCTTCGCGGGGGCGGGCGGTTTTTGATCTGAGCTTGTTACCAAGGTGGCGGGCGCGAACAATGATTTTACCGGAACGCGCGGAAAAGGCCAATGATGCCACGACCACACCGACCCCGGCGGCTGTTACAAAATCGATTGCGACCGTTATGGTCATGACCAATAGGGTCACGGCAACATTGGTGATGGTGTGTTGTTCCGCCCCTTTATTTTTGTGAAAGGCCACGTCGAAAACTTGCGCCAAGATGCGCCAATCAAGCATTTTCATGGCCATGACAATGAGTACACCAGCAATGGCGGCCAATGAAATCTGTTCGATCAAGGAGGAGAGGCCAAGCAGTACGGTGATGAAAAACAGGGCATGAAATAAACCGGCCCATCTTGTGCGACCGCCGGCTTTATAATTGGTGACGCTGCGCATGGCGGCACCTGCGCCGGCCATGCCGCCAAAGGCTGCTGAAAGCATATTGGCCAAGCCCTGACCGACAAGTTCTTTGTTCCCATTGTGGCGCACATGAGACAAAGATTCCGTAACACTTGCGCTCAACAACGACAGTGCTGATCCCAAAAAGGCCAAGGCTAGTGCGGACGTAAATAAATTGAGCGCAAGGGGCAGGGCATCCGTTGTGGTGCCAAAGCCTGCGAACCAAACAAACAGATGGTTGGGGATTTCTAAGCTTACCGGCGGAATCGCGCCAATCAAACCAGGGCTTAAGGTGGCCGTAGGACTGATCAAATGAAAGGCTAAAGTCCCCGCAACCAAACCCACGATGGCACCGGGAAAGTTTTTAAGAAGCCGTTGGGATGATAAATATGTTGCAATGCTGATGAGGGCGACAATCAAAGGTGTGGTGTGTAATTCAGTTTGGCCATTAAAAATGGTAACGAGTTGTTGGTTCTGTGAAAGGCCAAAAACGGCAGGCAGTTGCTTGATGATGATCATCACGGCAAACCCGTTTACCAAACCAGAAATAACCGAAAAAGGTACAAACTTAATCAGGCCGCCCAGCTTCATGTAACCAAATATAAGCTGTATGGCGCCGGCAAGAAATAGGGATAAGTACATCAGGGCCAGCAGGAGAACTTCGCGGTTTTGAGCTTGCGATGTGAGACCAAGCGATTCATCAAGGCCAACCAAAATGGCCGCCATGATCATGGCCAAAGAACTGCGTGGGCCCGATATTTGTAACGCGGACCCACCAAAAAGGGCGGTTGTTATGCTGATGAGGATTGTGCCGGTCAATCCTGCTAGAACCCCGGTGGCTGCGTATTCGGGCCCCAGTGGGGAAAAGGCCAAAAGTCCGCAGACGATGCTGGTTGGTAGCGCGATGATGGCCGAAAAGATCCCGCCAAGAAGGTCACCCTTCACAGGCAAGAGCCGCGAACTGGGAATGACAATCTCATCACTCAAAGTAGTTGTCCGTTGCGCGGGCAAAAGCCTCAAAAATATCCGGCACAACGATTTTGCGCCGATCCAGCGCCGATTGGCGAATGGAAATCACGTATTGGCTCGATGTACGTACGGGGATGGCCGATGGATCAATTTTGTTGCGGATGATGTCCAGGGCCATGGTCGCGGCAACTTCGCCTTGCTCGTACGGTGATACGCCAACTGAAAGCATAGCGCCTTCTTCGGAATTAAAAATATTCATGCCGATCACCGGGATGGGAGAATTTTGTTCCGTCCACCTCATCACCTCGCGGGCTTTCACAAACGGGCTTTGGGGATCCGATGTGGTGTGAAGTTTTCGATATCCACCGACCAAAAGGAAGTCTGTATGGCCCTTAAGGGCGAGGACGGCTTCTTGCCATTGTGGGAAAGTGGCGACGGCTTTAACACCCAGATAATCGATGGGTGACCAGTTGAATGTTTTAAGGTAATCCGCATCGCGTTCGGTCGAGTGTGATGAATCTGCTAAAAACAGGACCCGAGGTGTGCCTTGGAAAGCGACAGGGGTTTGGGCGTTCGCGGCCGAACTGAGCAGAGAAATGACTTCTTTTAAGGCGCTTGCGGGTTTGCGCTCCAAGATGCCGGTAACATTCGTGGCGGTGTCGTAACCATAAGGTTTGATCGACCCATTGATGCCGGCAAATACAATGTCGATGTCAGCTGAGTTCACAAAATGCTTAGCGACCAGTTTTTGTGCATAATCATCAACCGCGATTAAAACATTTGGACGAATGGTTTCTATGGCCTTGTTCGCCGCTACGGCGGAGCGGCGCAAGTAGTCCTTGCCCGAATGTTTTTTGGTTTTCATCTCATGATAACGAATATCCATCCAGCTCTCACTATCAAGAATACGTTGAAGACCAACATTGATTTCTTTGGTCCAAACATAATCATCTGAATAACTGTGAAGGATAAGGATCCGCGGCCTATTGGCGTTGACGTATAATACAATGCCAACAAACACGGCTAAGAACATGCCCATAAAGAACAGAGTTGTTTTCTTTAACATCACAAAATTCCCAGAAAACGCCAATATGGCAAAGAGATATAGATTGCGATCAGCTTAATGCCAAAGGTGAGGGCGTGCAGCGCCATCACACGCTTGTTATCGGAACTGGCGCTGGGACCGGAAATGGAACAAAACAACGAATAGTACGAAGCTTGGTAAGGCCAGATAAAGGTCTCGGACATCAATAAGATGATGAAACCAACCAGCCATGGGTTGACGCCGAGGTTTATCGCTGAGGGAATCAAAAGTGTGGCGAATATAACAACGGTTGCGTTAATTGGCATGGTCAGACGGACGATAAAAATGCACCCGGACAACACCAAAATGAACAGATTGAAATCATGCTCCATAAAACTGTTGAGCCAATCCAAGTTGGATGTGATCCATTGGTCCAGTCCCACGTATTTCATTGATGCCACCAGCCCGATGAGGGCCGCGAGAAAAATCAAAAAGCTCCAATCGATGCGGTTGCGAAAATCACTTTTCTGCAAAAAACCAAACATCAAAATTGAAAATAAGATGGCTAAAGCAATCCATGGGATGGCGATGTGATGGATGGATGCGGTGATGAAGCTGATCATCAAGATGGATAAACCGGCGATGCCGCCCCACTCCGACGTTGCCATGGGCCCCAAGATCTTAAGCTGATCGGCAATCAAAGTTTTGGGAATATAGGGCTTGGCCGTGTTACGAAACAAAGCCCAGCAAGCTAAAAAATACAGCACAATCATCACGGCGCCACAAACCGCTGCGGCGAAGAACCAGTCGAGCCATTGGAAGCGGGTTTGTTCTTGAAACGGTAACAATCCGAAGACCAAAAAATTGACGGATTTACTGCTGAGAAAGACAGCCGATAACAAACTTGAACCACCCACAACGGCAGCTGCCAGGCGTCGGCCTTCAGCACGCGCTGATTCCTTGTCGAAAATATTCAGCAGGTCGTTCATGAATGGTGCGACGATCGAGATGCGCCCGTTGCTGGTCGGCACAATGGGGGTCAACACCATCCCGGATAAAAACAAACTGAGATAATACCAGGCTTTATGCGGTGGGCCGATGAGCAACAACCACAGCAAAATTCTGAGGCTTAATCCTGAAATAATGATCAATGCGCTCAACCCAAAAATACTCAGCGCCATAAAAAAAGTGTTGGATGAAAATCCTGATAACGTGATTTCAGGCGGTGCCAACCCCAGCAAAGCCACGCTTAAGATGGCAAAAAGAGCCGGGACAAAATCAGGCAATAATCGAAACACCCACATGGTAATCGTGGCACCCAATACGGCGAGGAGGTGTAGGGCTTGTGCGTTTGGTAGGTCGGCGTCGCGCAATCCAAAAAAAATGGTCATCGGCACAAGGAGCGCCATCAACCATCCGATGAGATGGCGCATCGATGTTGACGAGGGGATGTGGCCATCAAATACGGTGCCGTTATAGTCAGTGGAATTTTGGCGCTCCTCAGGGGAAAAGCGATTGCTAAATGAGCTCAAAAGCGCCTGACGCAACGGCCGATAGGTCGCCAAATCCCAGATGGCTTGTTTGGGCATGACCAGTACTTTTGATGGTTCTTGGGCGGTCACGGTGGCGATGTATGCATCCATGCCGATGGCCGCTTCTTCACCTAAAAAACCTTCTTTTACAGTCGTGGTACGGCTTCCCTCACCCCAAACCTCAAACGAACCCTCGACGATGTAAAAAGTATTTATTGCGGCTGCGCCGATGTCTTCAAGATGCTCGCCCTTTTCAATAAAACGTAGCGACACATGAGGTAAAAAACGTGCCAAGGCTTGTGGCGAACAACTCATAAACAATGGGTCCATGGCAATGACGTCGCGAATTGATCTGGACGGATTAATTATGTCGTATGTTTCGTGCAATGCAGTCACAGCTCTTCCAATGATCGTACCAATGGGCGGTGCCCGGCCATGATGATTTTGTGATCACGGGAGGGGGGAGAATCAGGGGGGTATTATATGATGTAAATACGTCTATTTCAAATGATCAAAACAGACAATTTATATAATGATTTCATCAGATTGAACGCATACAGCCCCTGTATTCCATGGTACCTTGCGTGGCCTTGAGTGTAGGGGCCGTATATGGGGGTTATTTGTATGAATATTGGGGGTCTTTGCGACGCCATATTTATTCAAAAGTAGTCTGTATGTGATAAATTTATTCTTCTAATACGAGAGTTTTGGTGGTTGTGATGTTGAATGATCTTCGCGGTGTTTTTGGCAAAACCCAAAAATTTCAATTCGTTCTGATTAAGTATTTTTTAGCGTTGATCTTGATGGTGATCGTTGCCCTGACGTCGGTGTTTTATTTCGGCTCGACAAAGATGGTTTATGATCTTGCCGACCGGCTTACGGCCAAGGTTTCGCAAGGGATCATTCAAGAAACGGATCGTTTTTTGGATAAACCGGCGACATACAGCAAAGTCGCTGCGAATTTTTTATCCGACATCATTGTTGATGAAGCGAGCGCCGTCGAAAACAGAGAGCTCATATGGCGCTATATGTGGCAATTCATGGCGGCGACCCCCGCCATGCAAAGTTTTTTTCTGGCCGACCCCCAGGGAAGTTATATCCAAGTGCGGCGCACGCCGCGTCTGGCCACCCGTTACATTGATCGTAGCAATACAGGTGAAGAGCCGAGCGAGCATTGGCTGTACCGGGATGAAAATTATGCCCTTGTCGGTGAAAAGACAAAGGTGCCGACATTCGATCCGCGCACGCGCCCTTGGTACGAGATGACCAAAACGGTGAAGCAAAATTACTGGACGGATGCTTATGTTTTCACAACCGCGCAAACATCAGGCATCAGTGTGACGTACCCGATAGTCAACGCTGCCGGTGAGCTGGTTGGCGTGGTTTGTGTGAACACACCGCTGTCGAGCATTTCAAAATTTATCTCGCAGCAAGAGGTCTCGGAAAATGGCTATGCCTTTATCGTCGATGAGGACGAGAAAGTGATCGCTTATCCAGATTTGCAGAAGCTGACGGTGAAAGATAAAAATACCGGTAAGCTCCGCTTAACGGCGTTGAGCGATCTGGGCTCCGAAGCCGCGATTGAAGCATACCGCATTCACATCAAAACCGGAGATCGGATCAACCACTTTAAGGTAGCCGGTGAAGAGTTTATCAGCAGCGTCGTGCCCTTTTCGTCAACGGGGCGAAATTGGAAAGTGGTTGTGGTGATCCCCAAAGAGGATTTGCTGGCGACGGTTTATGAAACTATTTTTGACTCCCTTGTGGCCGGGGCCATCATCGCCATGTTGGCGTTGATTGCGATTGTGTATCTGTCGCGCCGCATATCGGCACAGATCACCCAGGTGTCGCGGCAAGCCAAGTACATTTCTGAATTTGCCTTGGATGAGGTTCGCGGGGTGAGCTCTGATGTGCAAGAAATCTATGATATGAACAAATCGATCATGTCATCGGTTGAGGCGTTAAAGGTTTTTAGAAAATTTGTTCCCGAACAAATTGTCAAAAAACTAATCCAATCTGATGAGCCCGCTCGGGCCGGCGGCAGCGTTGCAGAATTGACCATTATGGTCACCGATATCGATGATTTCTCAGCCATATCGCGACGAATGTTGCCAAACGATTTGTTGATGCATCTGTCCGATTATTTTGATCGGGTGACCCGGTTGATCAGCATGGAACGTGGCACATTGGATAAGTATGTCGGGCCTTCGATCCTGGCCTTTTGGGGCCGCCCCGACCCCTTGGAAAATGCCCCGCACCATGCCTGTGAAGCAGCCCTAAAAGCGGTGAAAATGCTGGCCCGTGCCAATCCCAAGTGGGACCAAGAAGGCAAACCCCAGATGCATGCCCGATTTGGCATTCATACCGGCCCGGTGTCGGTTGGCAATATTGGCTCCGAAGAACGCTTAAGTTACAGCATCATTGGCGATAACATGACCTTTACCTCGCGGTTGCAAAGATTAAACGCGTTCTTCGGTACGGACATTATCATCAGCGCAACGACCTACGAAATGGTTGCCGAGCAATTTCATTGTCGGTTCCTCGGCACGGCCATTCCAGACCATAATATGGCTGGTGTTGAAGTTTATGAATTGGTGGCGCAAAGGGATCGGCCAATTTCAAATGTTGAAGTAAATATCTTGATTGAGCATGGTCGGGCGGTGCGTATTTTAGAAGCCGGTGATCCGACCAAGGCCTTGCAACTGGCGGAACGTTTGCTGGCGAGTGTCCCGGATGATCGTCCCTTGCACCACCTTGTGGAGCGTTGCCGGCTGGCGGTTGGCCCACGCTCGATGGCTTATACCAAGCTGCATTAATAATGACCTTGAGGAACCGCCGTTCCGGTCGCTTCCAAAGGCCGACGGGGGTGTCGAAAAACCTTGATGATGAACCACATCACCTGCGGATTTTCTCCGACCCGACGGC